>NZ_JADMQH010000032.1:0-21875 GCF_015559655.1 Bacteroides sp. 1001136B_160425_E2
TGAAAACAGAATACAGATATAAGAGGAAACTTACAACTGAATCCTGGTTCCATTTACACAAAATTGTGGACAGTGTCTAAAAAAACGGTACACTGCTTTCAGTCTTTTGTTAACTCACAGCAGCGCAATCCTAACAAATCGTAATTATACTTCACCATTTATCGCTATAAGCACACCAAACAACAACAAACCATCATAGAACATTCACAACATCATCCACTTGTTACAACTTATCATTATTTTTACTTCGCAGGAATAAATCGTACTTCCTTTCTAACTATATATGAGAAAATATAAAATGGTACTCATCGAGATATTTATCGATAGTACCGAATATGCCACACGCTCTCCCCCACCTGTATTTTCATACAATATATAAAACATTCAATAAACAAGAAATAGATCTATTATTGTTACTTGGAGGAAATTCACCATTTCCGAAAGAATGATTCAAACTGTTAGAATTCAGACTCTCTATATAGACTTCACCTTCAACTATTCCCCCTCAAGATATAAATAATTATGAGTTTATATTTTGAGTCTATGAATGTACAACTATGAGATCATAGTTACAGTGAATATCCTCTTTTATCCCCAACAAAGGAAATTGGTGTATCTCATCTAAGTGGCGCTATTAAAAACAAATTCATATGAAATATTCAATAACAACGTCGCCCCTCGTTCCTGTCATCATGGTTATAATTCTTATTTATCAATTAAACTTTATCCCACTGTTCATTGTAGAAGGATTTTCTATTTATTGTATTTACTTCTATATCATTCTTATACAAAAAGAAAAAAATCTTTCAAAAGAATACACACATAAAAGTATATCCAAATACACTCCCATACAAATCATTGCCAATCATGAAGAAAAAAAAATAGACTCTTTATTCTGTAAAAAGTCTCATAAAAGAAAGTCTGTTAAACCCACTGTACTACTTGCTGACAGCAATATCGATTTCAGATCTTACCTGGAAACGCATTTATCTGATCATTTTATTGTAAAAAGCTTCGGAAACGGTCTGGAAGCCCTGACATACATAAAGGAAGAATATCCAGACATTGTGGTCTGTGACACCATGCTGCATGGTATGTACGGCAATGAGCTTTCATCAAGATTGAAAACTTCCTGTGAAACTTCAATCATTCCCATTATCCTCTACGGCTCATATCTGAATGGAAGACAACACAATACCAGAGAAACTTCTTTGGCCGATGTCTTTATAAATACGCCTTTTCATATAGAAGATTTAAAAATAGAGATGAACGTCCTGATTAAAAACAGTCGTTTTCTCCGAAAATCATTCCTACAAAAAGTATTCGGAGAACAATTTCTTAAAATAGAAGAGGATGATAATACTTTGAGTGAAAAAAATTATACCTTTATCAACCTTGTAAAGGATTTCATTCTAAAAAATATAGACCAGGAAAATTTGACTATAGATGAAGTCGCATCCGAATTGTGCATGAGCAGAACCACATTTTTCAATAAATGGAAATCGCTGACAGGAGAAGCACCTAAATATTTTATATACCGGATTCGTATGGAAAAAGCCCGTGAACTGTTGGAAAGTGGAAAATACTCTGTTTATGTAGTTCCGGAAATGATCGGATTGAAGAATCTGAAAAACTTCCGCAACAAATACAAAGAATATTTTGGAATAACGCCCAGTGAATCTATTACGAAAAAACAATAATATACAAAGCCTGCTATTTGCTTAAAGGTCCCATCCATCGGGACCTCTGCAACAGTGTTCTTGCAAAAAAATATTCTGTTTTTTATTTCCTTGTGCAGTATTTTACAATTACCGGCATTTACCCTATGTACGTACACCTTAATTTTGAAAATTAATAATCTAATTTTAAACAGTATGAAAACTTTAACTGAAATAAAAAAAGTTCCTTGTTTTAATCGCTTAGTTTTATTTGTAGCCGCGTTAGGCCTGATAACCACTTTTACAGCATGTAGTAATGATGATGATTCAGACATTCCCATATATTCTCTTAAAGATGTGGATGGAAATTATTCCGGTACCATGTTGACAAAGTCTGATCCGCCCGTTAACCCACAGACTAATTCCCCCAAAGAAGAACAACCGGAAGGAGCCACCGTTACCGCTGAAGTAAAAGACAATCAGGTTATGATTAAAAAGCTGCCGGTAGACGATCTGATCAAAAGTATCGTTGGTGAAGAAGCTGCCGGAATTATCATTGAGAATCTGGGCGATATCAATTACAACATTCCTTATACCGCTGCTTTTAATGATGACAGTAAAGGATCCATTCTACTTCAACTAAAACCTGAACCTTTGGAAATAAAATATACTCTCCCGACTCAAGTACAGGAAGACGGAGAAGAGGCTCCTCAAATTACGATAAAAGTAACCATAGAAGCGGAAGAAAAGGGCCAATATACATATAAAGACCAAAAACTTACATTTGAAATCAAAGCAACCAAAGTGGAAGTAGAAGGACAGCCGTTTGAAGACTTCTCGCCTACTACATTCAGTTTCGACATGGACAAGAAGTGACTAACCGTATAAACTTTCCCAAAGTATTTTCATTATGATGGGAATTATCTCCAAAAAGAGTATGCCGTCACATGATGCGCATACTCTTTTTTTATACCTTTGTGAAATAACCAACTATATGAAAATGACTACAACAGAAAACATCCGGAAAGAATTACAAGCATTAGCAGATGCCAAATATCAGGAATTTCACTCTTCCCTCCTTCCGGGAGCTAACAACATTCTCGGTGTACGTATCCCCCAACTGCGAATCATGGCCAAAGAAATTATAAAAAAAGAGGACTGGCGTACATTTGTTGAGTCAACCGATACGAACTATTATGAAGAAACAATGCTTCAGGGAATGATTATCGGACTGGCAAAAATGGAACTTGAAGAACGAATGAAATATGTAGCGATGTTCATTCCCCGTATAGATAATTGGGCTGTATGCGACATTTTCTGCAGCGAACTGAAAACTGCGGTAAAAAAAGGGAAAGAAAACGTATGGCAATTTATCCAACCTTATCTGAAATCCTCTAAAGAATTTGAAATACGCTTCGGGATTGTGATGCTTTTCCACTATGTGGATGACGAACATATTGATTCATTACTGGAATATGCCGATTTATTCAATCATGATGCTTATTATGCACGTATGGGTATGGCATGGATGCTATCATTGTGTTTCATCAAATTTCCTCAAAAGACAATGGAATATCTGAAACATAGTACATTGGATAACTGGACTTACAACAAAGCACTGCAAAAAACAATCGAGTCTTTCCGGGTAGACAAAGATACCAAAGATATACTTCGGAATATGAAAAGACGATAAAACAAAACACGGTGAACATCCTGCCATTAGCATTCCGTTCACCGTGCTTCTTATTCTTTCAAGTTTATATTCCTCTTACTTTTCAGGAGTAACCAATTTTTTAATTGATTTTATATTCAGATACAGTGTGCATAGCCAGTCAATGCAAAGCATGACAAGGTCACAAATGCAACCAGTATTTTTTTCATTTCCGTATTTTTTTATTTTATCTTTATAATCCGGAAGAATTAACTCCTCTTTATCTTTTTCCTTCTGCTTCTGCGCCTCTGTTGTTTCTGGCGGCTGTAACGCTGCCATCTTTTATAAATCATCCAGCCACTCATCAATGCAACAACGACAAAGATAAGAATAGTTATACCAACCCCCAAATTATCACCCTTAATACGCGACCAAATATCAAGAACTTCTTTTGTCTGATCGCCAAAGTCACGAATCATGGCACATCGTTCCACCACTTTGCGATCCGGATATTGTATCTTATCAATTTGTATGCTGTCTGCACCCGGTCCGAAAAAGTAACTTAAATCGGCATAATAATGGAGGGTCGTATCTATTTTCTCTTCCAATATGTCGGGCGTAGCTATGGAACTTACATATCCGCAGAAATCCATATTCCGCAAAGCAATGTCCGGACGGCACATAAAGTTGATAAAATAACTGGCTGCTTCCGGATTTCTGGCATATTTCGGAATCACCCAACCGTCATACCAGATATTGCTCCCTTCCTCGGGAACTTCATAATCCAAGTCCACTCCTACCGCATTTGCCTCTTCAATCGCCCAGATTGCGTCACCGCTCCAAGTCATATTCAGCCAGGCTTTATTCTTCGTCATCATCTCCTTACCGAAATCCGCTTCCCAACCGGCAATATTCGGTTTCAAGGCTTTCAGGTATTTTTCGGCCAGTTCCATCGCACGTGGAGAGTAGTCGTTCATCAGCTCTTCTACTGTCACCGTTCCGTCTTTCAACTCCTTCGCATGTGCATAGATGACGGCTGTTCCGTAAGCATCACGATAACTATCCTTCATCAGGATTTTTCCGGCGTACTTTTTATTCCAAAGACAATCCCAGGACAACGCTACCGAATCGGGTACATAGGCTCGGTTATACAGAATTCCAGCCGTTCCCCACATATAACAGACAGCATAGCGGCTCGCTTTCTCACCCGGTTGGCTCAATTTATTGATTTGTTCGCGGATAAACGGAGCTACATTATTTATGTAGTTAGGAGAATGTGCAAAATTCGTATCGATGGGCAGTAGCAAATGTTTCTTCAACATACGCTCGATGATATATTCCGAAGGACAGACCACATCAAAATCCTCATGCCCCTTTTCAATCTTCGTCAGCATGATCTCGTTGATGTCAAATGTCTGGTAAACGATACGTATATTCTCGCCGGTCTGTTCTTTATAATATGCCTGGAAATCCTCGAGTACACCTTCGCCGATGTAGTCTGCCCAGTTGTAGATTTTAAGAACCCGCTCACGAGGTTCACCGGAGTTGTAGCATCCGGTCAAGGTCAGTAAGAGCAGGATTACGGGAATTATTCTTTTCATTTTATTTACGTAGTAGCACATTTGATGGTCTATTAATCTTTTTTCTTCGTTTTTCCTGCCCGGTAATTGATGGCAATCAACAACGCCAATACCACGACAAAAATGATAGCCGAAAGCGGACGAAGTTCCGGGGTCAGTCCTCCCTTGCGGGCATCGGCGTAGATGTAAGTAGAGAGTGTCTCCAAACCTTGATTACCAATGGTAAAGACAGTTACGGCAAAATCGTCAATGGACAGGGTCAATGCAAGCATAAAACCACTAATCATTCCCGGACGAATCTCGGGAACAATGACTTTCCACAAAGCCTGCATGGGAGTCGCTCCCAAGTCAAGAGCAGCCTCATAAATATTCGGATTCATCTGCTTCAAACGAGGCAGAACGCTCAAAACAACGTATGGCGTACAAAAGGTAATATGAGCAAGCACTACGGTTGTGTATCCTTGCGTGATTCCCAGAGACACAAACAAAAGAAACAGTGATATACCGGTGATAATATCACCATTCAGAATTGGAATACTGTTCACAAATCCAATCGCTTTGCGTGAACGGGCTTTCAGGTTGAATATACCGATAGCGGCAATGCTTCCCAATAATGTAGATGCGGTTGCAGCCAGCAGGGCGATAGTAATTGTATTAATCAGTGCATTCATCAACGAATGATGAGCACCGGTAGTGAATAGCGAAGAATAAAGTTTGGTAGAGAACCCTGTCCAGTTACCCAATACTTTCGCCTCGGTAAATGAATAGATCACAATGATTACAATGGGAGAATAAAGCATGAGCAGCAATATCCATAAATAGGTCTGTGCAAATATCTTCTTTACCATAGCCCGCCTCCTTCGTTTGAATTTTCCTTATCATCGGTACTGAACAGAGAAGTAGCAGCAATCAGCAGCAACATAATAAGCGAAAGTGCCGCTCCATAGTTCCACATGCTGTTATTGATATTTTCCTGAATCGTCGTACCAAAGAGTTTGATGTTATTCATCGTCAGCAACTCGGCAATGGCAAATGTCGATATAGTCGGCATGAACACCATCATAATCCCGCTCATCACACCCGGCATGGAAAGCGGAAGAACTGCTTTCAGAAAGACTTGCACCGGATTGGCTCCCAAGTCTTGTGCAGCTTCAATATAACTATGATCCATCTTCTGCAACGTGTTGTAGATGGGATAGATCATAAAGGGAATAAAATTGTATACCATACCGAATATCAATGCTCCCTCTCCCAACGGTACACTGAAAAAGTCGAACAAGGCAACAGTGGCAAGGGTACGCACAAGAATATTTACCCACATCGGCAGGATAAACAGTACGACCATCGTCTTGGAACGGTTCAGTTTACTGTTACTCAATATCCATGCGGCAGGATAACCCAGTAAAATACAAACAAGGGTGGTAATGATAGCAATACCGATAGAATATACAAAGGTATTGATTGCTTCGGGATGTTCGAAGAACTTCTGAAAATTGGCGAGTGTCAAATGACCGCTATCATCGGTAAAGGCGTATACGACAATTAAGAACAACGGTATGATCACAAAGATCGCCGAAAAAATAATGTAAGGGAGAGTCCAACTCTTACGTGATGACAAAAAGACTATAAACTTCTTATTCACTTCCTTTCCTGTTAATCGGTTATTTTAATTATACGAATAGCATCTGGAGGAATGGTGATACCTACACGGTCTCCGTCATCCCATACATCGTTCGTATCTACAAATACATTCTCGTCCCAGTCTGACAATACAGTCAGATGATAATGGTCACCCTTGTAAAGGATGAATTTCACCTCACCTGTCAGCGTCCCGTCTTCTTCATTATCCTGAAGAATCACTTTTTCAAAGTCTACTTCCACTTTGACATTCGTATCGGCAGCTATATCTTCCACCGGAGTACATTCAAAGTTACAACCCAGAAATTCCACATGAGTGGCATCCCGCAATTTTCCTTCAAATGTATTGCAGATACGCTCTTTCTTCATGATATGAATATCAAACGGCTTCACCAGCAGTCCGACTTCCGCTCCTACTTCAAAATGATGGTAATCCTGTACTAGGAATTCATATCCGCCACACATCACCGTCATTTCATAATGCACACCTTTGAAAATAGAAGTTTCTACCACGCCTACCAACTGCGCCATATCCGAAACGGGGAAAATATAAAGATCTTCCGGACGGATGACTACGTCTACCGGAACATTTTCACCAAATCCTTCATCCACACATTCAAACTCCGTACCGCAAAAGCGTACCAGCTTATCATGAATCATGGTACCATTGAGAATATTACTTTCTCCGATAAAGTCGGCGACAAAAGCGTTGATGGGTTCATTGTATATATCAATCGGTGTACCGATCTGCTGAATCTTTCCTTCACTCATCACGACAATCGTATCACTCAACGTAAGTGCCTCTTCTTGATCATGAGTGACATAAACAAATGTTATACCCAAAGATTTATGCATTTCTTTGAGCTCCATTTGCATATCCTTACGCATTTTCAGGTCGAGCGCTGCCAACGGCTCATCCAATAGCAACACCTCCGGCTCATTCACAATGGCACGGGCAATGGCTACACGTTGTTGCTGACCGCCGGACAGAGAATCCACATCACGATATTCATAATCTGTCATCCCTACCATTTTCAAAGCAGCCTTCACCTTCTTTTCAATGGTCTGTTTCGGCGTCTTTTTCAACTTCAAGCCGAAAGCAATGTTATCATATACATTCAAGTGCGGGAATAAAGCGTATTTCTGGAATACCGTATTCACCGGACGCTTGTGGGGAGGGGTTTGTGTTATTTCCATCCCCGAAATTCGGATCTCGCCTTCCGAAGCTGTCTGAAAACCGGCAATGAGACGCAACAACGTGGTTTTACCGCAACCGGAAGGACCAAGTATAGTGACAAACTCGCCCTTTTTCACGTTCAGAGTCACATCATCCAATGCTGTTTTATCGCCAAAATACTTCGATACATGGCTCACCTCAATAATGGATTTATCTTCTTGCATATTCATACTAAAGTTTGGGCTGCAAAGGTACACATTTCTGCGGTTTCCACCTACGTGTTAATCTAATATAACAGTGTTTTTCGATGCCCAACAGAAAAAAAATCTATCTTTGCATAAATATTTATTCACTAATTTTACAAAAGCATGAAAAAGTTAACTTATTTAGTTATTGCAACGGCAGCGTTAGGCATGGTAGCTTGTACGGGCGGAAACAAAGCCGGATACGTTGTCACAGGTACGGTAGAAGGTGCAAGCGATGGTGACACCGTTTATCTTCAGGAAGCTACTGGTAGAAATCTGACCAAACTAGATACAGCTGTTATCACCAAAGGTACTTTTACCTTTGAAGGTACACAAGATTCTGTGGTTAGCCGCTATGTCACTTGCGAAGTGAACGGAGAACCATTGATGATTGATTTCTTCCTCGAAAACGGAAAAATCAACGTTGCCCTGACCAAGGATAACGATGCTGTGACCGGTACTCCGAACAATGATGCGTACCAGGAAATCAGAGCTCAAATCAATGACATCAGCAAGAAAATGAATGCTGTTTATGAGGCAATGGGCGATACTTCTTTAAGTGATGAGCAGAAAGAAGCCAAACAAAAAGAGGGTGCCCAGCTGGAAGAACAGTATGACAAAGCAATCAAAGAAGGTGTTAAGAAGAACATCACCAATCCGGTTGGAGTATTCTTGTTTAAACAAACGTTCTACAATAACTCTACTGACGAAAATGAAGCTTTGTTGCAACAAATTCCTGCTAATTTCCAGAATGACGAAACAATCGTAAGGATCAAAGAGATGACTGACAAGCAGAAAAAGACTGCCGTAGGTACTCAATTTGTAGATTTCGAAATGCAGACTCCGGAAGGAAAGACTGTGAAGTTGTCTGACTATGTGGGAAAAGGCAAAGTGGTATTGGTTGACTTCTGGGCTAGCTGGTGCGGTCCTTGCCGTCGCGAAATGCCTAATCTGGTAGAAACTTACGCTAAGTACAAAGGTAAGAACTTCGAAATCGTAGGCGTATCTCTCGACCAGGATGAAGCTGCATGGAAAGAAGCAATCAAGAAGATGAACATGACTTGGCCGCAAATGTCCGACCTGAAATTCTGGCAAAGTGAAGGTGCACAGCTTTATGCTGTAAACAGTATTCCTCACACTGTATTGATTGATGGCAATGGCAAAATTATCGCTCGCGGTTTGCATGGAGAAGAACTTCAGGCAAAAATTGCAGAAGCTATAAAGTAAGCCCAAAGGTTAAAGAGAAGGTAATTTTATCCTGTACATCATGAAATAGCCCCTGCAATTCGATCGATTGCAGGGGCTATCTTTATTATACAGAGAAGTAAGGAAGTAACACTTCCCTACTCCACCATTTCAAGCTATTAGATAAACCAACGTACGTAGCAGAAATCTTGACGGTGTGGAAGTTCCGGATTCTTCGGGAACATACGGTAAGACACCTTGAAACTACCTGCATTTGACAAACTGTGTTTAACTTGGAATGTATACAAGTTACCTTCTTTCTTGATTACACTAAACGGTTCTACAGAGTAAATATGTTGTTTTCCGTCTGCAGTTGCGTAAGTAGTAACCAATTCAAGTCCCACTGCATCATTCAAGCCTTTTTCATCGATCACGTAAGTAATAGTATATTCTTTTCCGCTTTCGATATCACCGTTCTTCAAGTCTTCTACCTTGTCGCAAGATACGATTTCAATAGCATCCCATTTAGCGACCACATCTTCTTTCCAAGCTGCAATTTCTTTTGCTTTCGCATTATCATTAGCAGCCAAAGTTTGGAAACGTTTCGCCAGTTTGCAATAGAATTTGCTATAGTAATCATCCAACTGACGCTTCATTGTATAATGAGGAGCGATCTGTGCGATAGAATTCTTCACCACTTTGATCCAGCCTTCAGAATATCCTTTCTTATTACGTGCGTAATACAACGGCAAGATTTCAGTTTCAAGAATACTGTAAATAGTAGCAGCATCCAATTGATCCTGATGTTCCTGATTCTGATAAGTACGTTTTTCTGTCAACGCCCAACCTGCACCCTCACGGTAACCTTCCAGCCACCATCCGTCTAATACAGAGAAGTTAACAACACCGTTCATCAAAGCTTTTTCACCCGATGTACCGGATGCTTCCAACGGACGAGTCGGAGTATTCAACCAGATATCAACGCCGGAAACCAGACGACGAGCCAATTGCATATCGTAATTTTCGAGGAAGATTATCTTACCCAAGAATTCCGGACGGCGAGAGATCTCGATAATACGCTTAATCAAACCCTGACCTGCACCATCGTGCGGGTGAGCTTTACCTGTAAACAGGAATTGTACCGGATAATCAGGATTATTCACAATCTTAGAAAGACGCTCCAAGTCGGTGAACAACAGGTGTGCACGTTTGTAAGTAGCAAAACGACGACCGAAACCAATCAGCAATGCATTCGGATTGATCTTATCCATCAATGAAACAATACGGGAAGGATCTCCCTGGTTCTTCAACCATGTATCGCGGAATGACTTACGGATATAGTCAACCAACTTATTCTTCATAGTTATGCGAGTCTTCCAAATCTCTTCATCGGGCACATTGTAGATAGCTTCCCAAATCTTAGGATTAGATTGATCGAACCAGAAGTTTTCGTTGAAATATTTAAAGTACAGTTCTTTCCATTCAGTTGCACTCCAAGTCGGGAAGTGAACACCATTCGTTACATATCCTACGTGGCTTTCTTCCGGGAAATAACCTTTCCAGATAGAAGAGAACATTTCTTGAGAAACTTTTCCGTGCAGCCAGCTCACACCGTTCACTTCCTGTGAAGTGTTACAAGCAAAAACAGACATACAGAAACGTTCGCCCTTATCACCCGGATTGTTACGTCCAAGATCCATCAAGTCATCCCATGAAATACCCATTTTGGAAGGATAACCACCCATATATTTGCCAAACAGACCTTCATCAAAATAGTCGTGGCCTGCAGGAACCGGAGTATGAACAGTGTAAAGAGAAGAAGCACGAACCAACTCGATAGCTTGATCGAAAGTCAATCCTGTAGCTACATAGTCGCAGATACGCTGAACATTGATTAATGCAGCATGTCCTTCATTACAGTGATAAACATCTTTCTTGATGCCCAGTGCTTTCAAAGTCAGGATACCACCGATACCCAACAAGATTTCTTGTTTCAAACGGTTTTCCCAGTCGCCGCCATAAAGCTGGTGAGTGATAGGACGGTCGAATTCACTGTTCATTTCATTATCCGTATCAAGCAGATACAAAGAAATACGTCCAACGTTTACACGCCATACGTTTGCATGAACAAAATAATCAAGATAAGGAACGTCAACTATCAACGGCTGACCATTGGCATCCATTACACGTTCAATAGGAAGTTGACCGAAGTTTTGTGCTTCGTAGTTGGCAATCTGCTGTCCATCCATAGACAACGTTTGAGTAAAGTAGCCGTAACGATACAAGAAGCCTACCGCACACAAATCAACATTGCTATCGGAAGCCTCTTTCAGATAGTCACCAGCCAATACACCCAGACCACCGGAATATATTTTCAGGACGCTGCTCAAGCCATATTCCATACTGAAATAAGCGATAGATGGGCGTTGCTCATCCGGCTTCACATCCATGTAATCTCTGAATTTCGTATAAACTTCATTCATTCTTCTTAGAATCACTTTGTCCTTTGCCAGCGCTTCCAGCTTTTCATAGCTCATACGTTCCAACAACAGTACTGGATTCTGTCCACATTCTTTCCAAAGTTCCGGATCTAGATCTCTAAACAGTTCAGTCGCTTCAAAATTCCATGCCCACCAAATGTTGCGTGCGATTTCAGACAACTTCTCCAACTCTTCCGGTATACGTGATTTTACAGTAACCTCTTTCCAGTTGGGAGTATTCACATTACTAACTTTGATTTTCATAATGTTTACGTTTACTTATTGATAAATAATTCTTTCTTAACTCAACTGACGCTTCATAGCATTGCGCAAGGCAATGTCATAAGCCTCATAGTAATATTGTATAAAATGCTTCCATAAAGCCTGTTCTGCCACTTCGGCAGCACGCTTACGGATTTCCTTCACTTCTTTCTCTGTCTTATCCGCAAATAACGTGATCGTATCTTTGATACCATCCGCCACTTCCGAATAATTATAGTCCGAACGATGCAGCACCTCTACCCCATCATTAATGCCATGCTGGTTCTTCAGGCTGTTTACCCAAAGCCCGAATCCTGCCAGATCAGTAGTGATTGTCGGCACATGGAATGCTACACTTTCCAGTGGAGTATATCCCCACGGTTCGTAATAAGAAGCATAGACACTCAAATCCTGTCCCAACAATATATCATAATATTCTTTATTCATGATGCCATCACGACCATCCAGATAACAAGGTACAAAAATCACTTTAACCTTATCTTCCGGACGATTGCCCATTCCCAGATATTTCAACATGTCCAACACCTGGTCATGAGTCATATTATGCAGCCAATGAGTGATAAACGGAACTTCGAGCGGAGTATCAAACTTCTCCTTGCTCTTCAAACGTCCCTGCAAATCCTCACGGGGTTCTCCTACCCAACCGGGTACATTGATGAATGCCAAAACATTCTTATGCAGGTTCTTATCCCTGTTCAAGCGGTTTAATGATTCCAAAAAGACATCAATACCTTTATTCTTAAACTCATATCTTCCACTGGTTCCGACAATTAACGTATCATCACCCAGATTTGTTCCCAATAATTTATTCGCTACATTGAGCATCAAAGCACGCGCACGTTTACGTTTTCCAGTAAATGTGCTTCCTTTCGGTACGAAATCATCTTCAAAACCGTTCATCAGAACAACATCTGCCGGTTTATCCAGTAATTCCTTACACTCATTATTGGTTATTTCGCTCACCGTCGTAAAACAGTCTACGTAATGTGCAGTCTGTTTTTCAATCGAGTGTTTCGATTGCATATTCAGTTCCTGCGCCATCTGATCGCCATTATAAGCAAACAGATAGTCGTACAACGGTTTATGATTACCGGCAATAGAACGACCGATAGAAGTAGCATGGGTCGTAAAAATAGTAGCCACCTCCGGCACAGCTTCCTGTACATAAAGTGCTCCCATTCCAGTCATCCATTCATGTGCCTGATATACCACCTTATCTGTTTCTGTCAGGTTGTAGCGATAGAAACTCTCTACCACTCTTCCCGCAGCGTATGAAAACATAGAAGCTTCGTCGTAATCGCCATAAGCGTGCAACGAATCTACTTGATAACGATTCCACATTTCTGTGTATATATCGTCTTTCTTTTCAAAAAAAGGTTGGAAATCAACAAGAATGACTATGGGTTCACCGGGGATATTCCATCGTCCTATACGGACAGAAAGTTCGTCTTTCTCAAATGCATGCTTTTTCCAAGCAGCACATAGGTTATCCGACTCGATGAATAGAGGATTTTCTTTTCCTTGCCATACATCAGGACCTATGAAGAAAATTCTGTCGCGGAACTTTTCCTGCAATGTATTTGCCCGTGTCGACAAGACGGTATATATCCCTCCCACTTTATTACATACTTCCCAGCTGGACTCGAAGATATAATCGGGGGTTAATAAATCTTTTACCATATAATATATTAAAACTCTTTTTAGTATGCGAGTGCAAAAGTACACATTATTCTTTGAAAAATAATACTTTATGCGAAAAATATGAGTTAAGAAGAGGAAAGAAACGTTGCCCTATAATGAAAAAAGAATATCCCCTTGTACATGCAAAGCTGCATGTACAAGGGGATTGAAAC
This sequence comes from Bacteroides sp. 1001136B_160425_E2, assembly GCF_015559655.1. Classification (NCBI taxonomy): domain Bacteria; kingdom Pseudomonadati; phylum Bacteroidota; class Bacteroidia; order Bacteroidales; family Bacteroidaceae; genus Bacteroides; species Bacteroides sp. 1001136B_160425_E2. Next base: position 13,750 of record NZ_JADMQH010000032.1, read on the forward strand.
TACTTTATAAGAAATATTCTTGCTAAAAATTATGCTACGAGTGCACTACCGATCAAGAAGGTTGCAGCCAAAGCAACGATTGCATAAAGCTCGGGGAATACGGCAAGAATCAACGTATTACTAAATACATTGTGTCCCTGTCCGATAGCTGCGATACCATTTGCACAAACTTGTCCCTGACGGATAGCGGAGAATAAGGCAACCAATCCTAAAGCAATACCCGCACCAAGAACTGCTGATGCCTGAATAGCTGTAATTTCAGGAGTCAAAATGCCGAAGATAGTCTGAAACATGAAATAACCGGCAAAACCATAAAGCCCCTGTGTACCCGGAAGAGCTGTCAATACCAGAAAGTTACCGAATGCACTATCATTCTTCTTCAATGCTCCGATGGCAGCATTACCTGCAATAGTTACTCCGTAAGCACTACCAATGCCTGACAAACCAACCATAATCGCGATGCCAATGTAGGCGATAAACAAATTCATTTCCATAATCTTATTCTATTTTTTATTGTTTAATTCTTAAAATATTAATTCTCTATTTCTAATTTTTAATCTTCAGTTTTTAATTTCTGAACGGTTTGTACTCTTTACCGCCTCCTTCATATCCGGAGTTCTTGAAGAACTCAACGAACGTCAGACGCATCGGGTGAACCATTGCACCCAGCACATTCATGAAAATATTGATTGCATGACCAATCACGAAAATCAACACCATTACAATCGGGCCTGCTATTACATTATCCGGACTCATACCCACTGCCAGACTGTTGAACACTCCCGCCAGAATACCTCCGGAAAGTCCGAGGGCAAACAAACGAACGTAGGACAAAACATCTCCTAGCAAACCGGTAACCATGTTGTATGAATCCCATAATCCCAGTCCGATATTCAGGAATATGTTCTTTCCCGGACTGTTATAAAGGAAGATCATAGCAGCCGAAACACCCAGGATTATCAAGTGCACCGTGCTTCCCATCGGCATTACGTCCGGTAACAAAGCTGAAACTGCCATTGAAACCAGCAGGATGATCCATCCGATAGTTGCCACTGCATATTTGAAACCAAACTGAATCGTCTGATTCACAGCCTTCAGCACCATACCGAATAGAATCTGGATAGCTCCCAATATCAACGATAATTGGAACATATCATTATTATCCATCATGACAGCATGTTTCAGGCGTTGAATAATCGGCCAATCCAAATTGTAGATGTTCGCTCCGAAGAACGTACCAGTCAGCAAACCGCAGAAGAACGTTGATACCGCCAATACCTGTATCAATGAGATGATTGACTTCATTGACGGGGTTACTTTCTTCGCCATCAACCGATAGGCCGTAGCTCCCAGGAACAGGAACAAACCATATCCGGAATCTCCCAGACAAAGTCCGAAAAAGACCATAAAGAATGGGGCAAAGAACGGCGTCAAGTCCAACTCATTATACTTCGGAAGCATATACAGCTTACAGATCGGTTCAAACCAAGCAAAGAATCCTTTATTATTCAATCGAATAGGAACATTATCGCCCGGCATCGGATCGGTAATCTCATAATATACATGTGCGTCATTCAGATAAGCCTCTATCTCCACTTGACTGAATGCAGGCGCCCATCCTTCAATCAACATCAGTTTGTCACCGGCAGTCTGCTCGGAACTTAACACAACTTTAGAGAATTCAATCTGGCTTTGCAACTCTTTCAGAGCAACCTTCAATGAAGGAATATCCGTTTCGGAAAGCGCAACCAGTTTCTTTTCATTCTCTTCAACGGCCTGTTCTGTTGTATTGTAAAGCGTTTCAAGATGTGCCAAAGAGTATGCAGGTAATTTGGCCTGCTCTACATCCAAGTCCACTTCCTCTCCACCTTTCGTTACAGTCACGAAAAATACTTTAGAAGAAATGCGGTTCACAATCATTGCATTGTATTCCGTTTCCCACTCTTCTTTGTAATTTCCTTCCGAACAGCTATAGAAACCGATTACATAACCGGCATCTTTCAGCTTCTGAACATTTGCCGGTTCAAAGTTACCCCAAGCTTCCAGAGCTTCTTTTTCTTTGGCATAGCTTTGCAACTGCTGTGACAGCTTTCCATGCTCTGTTTGTAAAGCATCCACTTCGTCCAACACTTGCATTCCACGGGCAGCCGTTCCTCCTTCCATAGCAATCACGGCATTCTTTTCATGCTTCTGATTCTGAAGCAACTTCAAAGTAGCCGCCAAGCGGTTGGAAAGACGAATGTTCTCTTGCAGTTCTGTATTATCGGCAGCCCCCTGTTGTTTCTCCACAACATGGACTACACCAAGTTCCCGCAGGCTGTTCAAGAATTCTTCATACTCTTTGTGATACACCAGGAAAGTGAGTTTCTTCATTTTTGTAATCATGCCTCTACCTCCTTCCTTTTTTCTTGATGGGACTTCATGATCTTTTGCGAAGATTTCGACAGGTTTTCTTCATCTTCCATAAATCGCTTGATCTTTCGCAATGCATCCTGATAGCCCGGTATCTGCACCTTCTCAAAAAGGTTCACCTTTTGAGTGGTCTTTTTCCTTGCATGTTCTAACAAGTTCAGCTTGGCAAGCATAAATTCACGTTCAATTGCCGTATGAGCCAGCTCTTCCAACAGGTGGATACCGTCGGCATACCACTTGGGAGCATTAAACATACTGTACGGACGTATCTCGAATTCTACATTCTCGAGCAACGGTACGCGCACACCCGCAATCTTTTTCACGCCAAGATGAACATCATTCACCTTTATTAATGAAGCGTCAAACTCATTCCAAAGGGCGAACATGGCTTCATAGGCTTGAATTTGTTGTTCGAGCCTATCCTCCAGATCGGCAGCTTCCGTTTTACAGCGTTTCACTTCCATGCGGAGGGCACTTTCCTTATTCTTAATGATAGGAAGCGTACGCACCCGCACTTTCAGTTGCTTTTCGAGCTGCTGAAGAGAGGTTTTGTTATATTGAAACTTTATAGCCATCTCGTTGATTTACTAATTTAACGATTTACAATCAGACGATTGAAATTACTTCTTATAAACATAGATAATCCACAAACTTCAACCGTAAACGGCAAATCGCCTAATTGTCTAATTATTTTGTTTTGGCCAGTATTGATCCACCAAGTCTTTCTTGATATTCACTTCTTCCGGACGGAAATATTTACCGAACAAGCCCCAGGCAACGTCCAGCATTTCAGTTGTATCAAGGTTAACATCAATAGCCAATAACTGATTGGAATAGTCCTTCGCAAAAGCCAACGTACGTTCGTCGTAGTTTGTCAGGTCGAAACCATTTTCCATCTTCGTTTTAGCGTTAGCAGCATCGGCATAAAGACGTACGGCAGCATTCATCACCTGCGGATGGTCCTTACGCGTCTTCTTACCGGTAACCAGCTGTTTCAAACGAGACAATGAACGGAACGGGTCAACAATAACCTTACCAATATCACTATCACGGCGCAGGAACAACTGACCTTCTGTGATGTAACCCGTATTATCAGGCACAGCATGAGTAATATCTCCACCGGACAAAGTAGTCACCGCAATAATTGTGATTGAACCGCCGGAAGGGAATTGCACCGCCTTTTCGTAAATCTTTGCCAAGTCCGAGTAAAGTGATCCCGGCATAGAGTCTTTAGACGGAATCTGGTCCATACGGTTGGATACGATTGCCAACGCATCGGCGTAGCTCGTCATATCTGTCAACAGTACCAACACTTTCTCATTATTATTTACAGCAAAATATTCAGCTGCAGTCAGTGCCATATCCGGAATCAGCAAACGTTCTACTGGCGGGTTTTCGGTCGTATTCATGAAACTCACGATACGGTCGAGCGCACCGGCGTTAGAGAACACATTCTTAAAGTACAAGTAGTCGTCATTCGTCATACCCATACCGCCGAGGATAATCTTATCCGTTTCAGCACGTAAGGCCACGTTTGCCATTACCTGGTTGAACGGTTGGTCCGGATCGGCAAAGAACGGAATCTTCTGACCGGATACCAGTGTATTGTTCAAATCGATACCGGCAATGCCTGTTGCAATCAGTTCCGACGGTTGTTTACGTCGAACCGGATTCACAGACGGACCACCAATTTCTACTTCTTGTCCTTCAATGTCCGGACCTCCATCAATCGGGTCACCGAAAGCATTGAAGAAACGTCCGGCCAGCTGCTCACTCACTTTCAATGTAGGCGATTTGCCGAGAAATACTACTTCGGCATTAGTCGGAATACCTTCCGTACCTTCAAATACCTGCAAAGTGACATCGTCACCGGCAATCTTAACCACCTGCGCCAGCTTACCGTCCACGGTGGCAAGCTCATCATACCCTACCCCTGTCGCTTTCAACGAACAAGTAGCCTTGGTAATCTGAGTAATCTTGGTATATATCTTTTGAAAAGCTTTTGTTGCCATCTTACTTATTTACGATTTAACAATTTACGATTTACGATTGAAGTTTCCTCTCTTCAATCAATTCCTTCAGTTGTTTCTGGAATCCTTCATACTGTTCTGATTTGAACTTCGAGTAGTTCATCTGCTTACAGATATTAATCATCTTCTTGAAGTAGTCCATTACTTCGTTGAAGTTATCAAATTCAAATTCCGTATGACAGATGTCGATTATCATATTCAGAATGTCTTCCTGACGTTCCATCGGAGTTACCGCGTCAATTTCATCGAAAGCATCCTGTTGCAGGATTACAAAGTCAATCAATTCAGATTTCCAGAAGATCACGTGATATTCTACCGGCACACCATCGTCACCGAGAATATTGATCTGTTCGGCAATTTCCTTACCACGTTGTAAACGGGTCTTAAGTTCATTGACTTTTCCGATCCATTCATCGTTGATATGATCTTTGATATACTCTTCAAATTCCGGGTATTCGATATATTTTGAATAAGAATCAATCGGATTCACTGCCGGATAACGTTTTTTATCAGCACGATCCTGTTCCAAAGCATAGAAACAACGGGCTACCTTCTTCGTATTTTCAGTCACCGGCTCTTTCAAGTTACCACCGGCAGGAGATACCGTACCGATAAATGTAATAGAACCCGTTTCGTCATTGTTCAGTTTTACATATCCCGCACGACCGTAGAAGTTAGAGATAATAGCCGAAATATCCATCGGGAAAGCATCTGGGCCAGGCAACTCTTCCATACGGTTGGACATCTCACGCAAAGCCTGTGCCCAGCGGGAAGTAGAGTCAGCCATCAACAAGACTTTCAATCCCATTGAACGGTAATATTCTGCCAATGTCATCGCTGTATATACAGATGCTTCACGGGCAGCTACCGGCATGTTAGAAGTATTGGCAATAATAATAGTACGCTCCATCAACTTACGTCCTGTGTGCGGGTCTACCAGTTCGGGAAACTCGGTAAAGATTTCCACAACTTCATTAGCACGTTCACCACAAGCTGCAATGATAACGATATCCGCTTCCGCCTGCTTAGAGATAGCATGCTGAAGCACCGTTTTACCTGTACCGAACGGACCGGGGATAAATCCCGTACCGCCTTCCACAATCGGATTCAGCGTATCAATCACACGTACACCAGTCTCCAACAATTTGAAAGGACGCGGTTTTTCCTTATAATTCGTCATCGCACGTTTTACGGGCCATCTCTGAATCATAGTTACAGGAATATCATTACCTTCTTCGTCTGTCAGAATTGCGATGGTGTCTTCTATCTTATAATCACCTTCCGGCATGATTGTTTTTACGGTAGCCGTTCCCTTCATAGTGAACGGGGCCATTATTTTCAACGGCTGAAAGTTTTCATCCACCTGTCCCAACCATGCAGAAGCCTGCACTTTGTCACCTACATTCACCAATGGTACGAAATGCCATATACGCTCTTTATCCAGCGGATACGTATATTGTCCTCTCTTCAGGAAAACTCCGTCCATCTTGTCGAGGTCATTTTGCAGACCATCATAGTTTTTCGATAACATGCCCGGACCTAATGTCACCTCAAGCATGTGTCCTGTAAATTCGGCTTCGGCGCCCACTTTCAGTCCACGGGTACTTTCGAACACCTGGACATATACATGTGAACCTACAACCTTAATCACCTCCGCCATCAACTTATCGCCACCGGTCGAGATATAACAAATCTCATTTTGAGCTACCGGTCCGTCAACGACGAGGGTCACCATGTTGGCAATAACGCCACTAACAGTTCCTTTTGTTGCCATATATTTCTTTAATTTTATTATCTGAATTCTGCAGGAATCTGCACTTCGTTCTTCAGCGACTCAATAATGCTTCTGAACAACTGATTACCTCTTTCCTTATCCAGTGAAATCCACCTTTCAATCATTTCCAGCTTCAGCAGGAAAGCGAAAATACGCTCAATAGTGAAATAGTCGAAGAAAATAGCATCCTCCATCCAGTTCCACCGCAGGGCATCCAACTTCTTCTCACGCTCCACCAATTCTGTAATCTCACTGATTTTCACTAACGATTCAAAAACATCCACTTCACCGGAGAGTCCGAAATCGCGGGCACTCGATGTACGCAATGCTTCACATACTTCCGTATTTCCCACAACATTAGAAGCAATATCCCATTTGAATTTACGGCTGGTAAATGCAACTAGAATGTTATTGATGTTCAGATTGAATTCAAACCAGGCAGAAACAAACTTATTCCCACACTGCATAGCATACTCATAATACAAAGCAGCCAGATGATCTTCGTGCAAAGTCGTACTTTCAGCCGGAGTATTCAAATAATCAGTTATAAAAGTGGAAAGATAGACCGGAAATTCTTTAGGACTGATTTCTCCGCCTTCTCTCAGAATAGAAATATATTCTGTGAGCTCTTCAGCAGAGTAGTTTCCCCGTTTGTCGATTTCCGCTTCTTTATCTTTGAGAAGTTTCAGCACATTTGCATTATCAAACTTCAGATAAAACAAGTCGATCAACTTCCGGTCTGAAGCAGACAATCCATTGTAGATTTCAGTTTTAAAATCGGCTACTGTATAGCTCAGCTTGCTGTCTTCCAGCGAAAGTTCCGGCAAACCTGCTACCAAGTAATAGTACTTACTACTCATAGTCGCTTCTTTTAAAATAGCATTTCTACTAATTGAGGACGCAAGAACGCTTTGAAGTAATTCATGAATTCTTCTTCTCCGAAGTTCACCTTATACGAACCGTCCGCCGGAGAAACGGTAAACAGAGTTTTGATACCATTTACTTGCTGGATAGTCACTCCCTTGTCTAACAAAGCTTTTGCATGAGCTGCAAAATACTTTTTCAGTGATTCCGCATCGGCTGTTGAGATGACGATAGGTTCATCTATGCTCCATTTGGATGCCAATGCTACGATAAACGCGTTCAGGTAATCTTTATCCTGAGCGAAATCTTTCACAGAAGCGGTTATCAACTTGTCAGTTACCATTGTAGCGACTTCAGATTTGAGCGCATTCACAGCCTGACCGGCAAATAGTTTTAACTCTGATTTTGTATTCTCTGCTAACTCATCAGCAGATTTACGAGAGGAGTTAACAATTGATTCTGCCTCTTTTCGGGCATCCTCAATGATTTTCTTAGCTTCTTCCTGAGCATTCGCGATAAGTCTCTGCGCTTCCTCGTTTCCTTTTTCCACGCCTTCACGATAAATCTTATCGGTCAACTCTTGAATTTTGTTTTCCATATTAACAGGAGAATTTAGTATTATTACTATATTAACTTTACTGTGTGTCCTTTACCAGATTCTCGCCAAATTTACAAAAATCAATTTGATAAAAAAGAGAAAGAAGAAAAGAAAAAGATTTGTTTGCAAAAAAATCACAGTCCTACACCTATTTTGCTCCGCTTTTGCCCCTTTTCTATTACTAAATGACACATTTACCGGATCATTCAAGCCGGTAAACAAATATAAGGAATCCAAAAGACATTTGGAAATATCTATATACTTAAAACGACAAACAGGATATTAATACAAGATTAAATAACAAAAGCTATCGGTATTTCACCTAATTCATATAAAAACAGAAAGCCCCTTGATTCTTAGTTGAATCAAGGGGCTTCTTAAAAACGGCGGCTACCTACTCTCCCACTGTTACGCAGTACCATCGGCGTGACGAGGCTTAACTTCTCTG
>NZ_JADMQH010000033.1:0-20133 GCF_015559655.1 Bacteroides sp. 1001136B_160425_E2
TGATACCTTTTCTGCCAGTACTGGAGAAAAGCCGGAAAGGAATTTGATACCGTACTTTTCCCGGTTCTCCCGGACATAGACGAAAAAAGAACATTATTATGATACCAATACTTTAGGGAAAAATAAGACTTCAGCAATCTATAAGCCTAAAACTATTTTTAACTAAAATAATTGTCCTATTATTTGCGACATTTATAGAAAATCACTATCTTTGAGTATTGAAAATAAAGAGATAAACAAACCTTTAAAGCTGGTTTGGCTGCCAGTATAAAGAACAGCAAACAAAATTATGAATATCTTAAAATTTCTTTTAAGTAGCTTTTTATGGGCTATGGGTGGAGTTTTTGTATTAGCAATCTATGCGTATAGTGAACTAGTCTATTTGATTTTTATTTGCATTGCAATAGTAGGATTAACCATCTACTACAGAAAATCCATAATAAAAATGTACGCAGAAATCTTTAATGAGCTAGGAATCAATAAGTATGTTATACAAATTAAAAATCTAAAGAAATACAAAGAACCTATTTACAAACTAATCAATACAATAGGTCTATGATGATTGTTTTTTCTCTATCTTTGCTAAATACATCAGCAAGATAGCTATATAAAATTAGAAAATAAATAGTTATGGAAACTAATCAAACATATCAAAATGAACTTGGTTCGGCTATGCTCCCATTTGTTATGAGAGAATTGGTTGATACAGTCATGAAAAGAAAAACGCTACCTTTAGAAGATGCGTTATACTATATATATTCTTCCAATTTGTACAAGGCATTATTGGACGAGAATACAAAACTGTGGTATTCAAGTACATTATCACTTTATGAAGCATTAGAAAAAGAGAAAACAGAACAGAAGAAAGTACAAAAGGACAATCCAAAGATACTGCTTTTTCAAATGTTTTGTGCTGAAAATTACAGGGAAACTAAAAATATAAGTGCTAAAGAAACTCTTTTGCTGTTTTCCAATCATGGCGTTTTTGAATTTCTATATGAAAATTTTGAAATGCTGCACACACAAGATACAGAGTATATATTAGATACTATAATAACTTATATCAATAAAAAGGCATGAAACTATATCACGGCTCAACAGTTACCGTCAAATCCCCTAATATACAGAAAGGGCGTAAAGCTACTGACTTTGGAAAAGGATTCTATACGACAACTAATTTTGAACAGGCTAAGAAGTGGGCAATACTCAAAAGAAATCGGGAACATGGTAAAAAAGCTGTCGTTTCAGTTTATGAAGTCCCCGATAATATTCTTGATAGAGAGTTTTCAGTCCTTCGATTTGATGGGGCTACAAAAGAGTGGCTGGAGTTTGTAGTTAATAACCGCAGAGGAAAAGGAAAAAACAGCTATGATTTAATAATGGGACCCGTTGCCAATGACCAGTTATATGCAACAATCCGGCTTTATGAACAAGGTGTTGTTACGGCTGATGCAGCGATTGAAATGCTAAAGACCCATAAGCTTTTTAACCAACTTTCATTTCATACAGTGAAAGTTATTCCATTATTAAAATTCACAGAATCTATTGAAGTATAAATCATAAAACTATAATGAACCATGAATAAAGAAATGAGCTTGGATGTTGCGCTCGACATTATCGGGACACTCCGCATGATGAAGATAGATGAAATATCAGAAGAGAAGGATGAAAACAAGAAAGAATTGTTATACAAAGAACTGGATATACTTACCACAGAGGAAGAAGTAGCAAATGGATTACTACAGTTTGAAGTTTCTGAAAAAGTACGCTTATCTATCATGGATAAGATAGAAAACTATTATGCACCCAAATTGAAAGCATACTATGCAACGCTATGAAGTAGAAGCCATTTTTGAAGCAAGAAAAGAGGCTTTTTTTAAAGGGAAAAGTGCCTCTGAAAATCCGATTGCTATAATTTTAGGTGGACAGCCAGCCTGTGGGAAAAGCACACTTATACGTGTTGCAGAAGCAGACCATCCATTACAGAATTTTCTTACAGTTAATGGTGACCTTTACAGACCTTTCCACCCTAATAAAGAACTAATAAAAGACCCTATTAAATACCCCATTGAAACTCAGATTTTTTCTAGTGTTTTCACTGAAAAATTAATAGAAGAAGCCATTAAGCGAAAATGTAATATCATCATAGAAGGAACTATGAGAAATCCCGATGTACCCTTAAAAACAGCACAAAAATTTAAGGATGCAGGATTTAGAGTTGAAGCATACATTATCGCAGCTCCAAAAGAATTTACTCAACTTGGGCTTTATAACAGGTATCAAGAAGAAATATTAAAGAAAGGACAAGGACGATTAGCCGACATTGATTCACATAACAAAGCCGTAAATGGACTAATGAAGTCTGCAAACCAATTATACAGCGACAAGGCTGTAGATAAGATTTCTATCCACACCTACTTAGCGAAAGAAAGAATTAAAGATTTCAATCTAGTAAATGGTGAATGGAGTTGCAAAAGTATGCCATCTATTTTTATAGATGAAAGTCGTTCAAAACAGATGAAGAATAAAGAAATACTTAACACTAACATTCAAAGAGGAAAAGAGCTTATTGAATCCGTTACGAATCCTGAAGTAAAAAAAGGAATGAAAGAAGCACTATCACAACTTCAATCTTCACTAGAAAAAGTTCAAAGACAAGAAAAAGGATTAAAAAAAGGTTTCTTCTGATTCTTCAAAATAAAAAAGAAAAGAGAGGACTGGTTTTTCCAATCCTCTTTTTCTATTTATTTGCGTCTTAACTCATTATCTATTTGTTGTGAAATTTGTCCTTTAACGGTTCTGATTACCTCATTAATATAATCAAGAATTGGCTTAGGGTCTATAGTCTTATCTTTGTATTCCATTTGAAAATGTAAGTGTTCTCCTGTGCTGCGCCCGGTACTTCCACTAATGCCTATTGGTTGCCCAGCTTCAACAGCTTGTTTCGCATTTACAAGCACACTGTATAAATGCCCATAGATAGAAGTAAAATCACCATGACGCACTTCTACATAATTGCCCAACCCTTTATTTTTTCCTGTTTTTACAACCATTCCCGGCATTATCGAATAAACATAGTCGTTGTTGCCTTTAAGGTCTATCCCTCTATGATTTGCTATTTTTCCAGTAAATGGGTCTTTTCTTTTACCATAATGGGAAGTTATCACCATTGAATCAATGGGCAAAGATAAATACCTTCTTTGCTTCCAGTATGCAAGCCGTTCTGTAGTCAAAGCATCATTGACGACAACAGCCTTTTCTTTTTCTTCTATCAACTTATTTTCTGTCGTTGCTAATACAGGTTCCGCTTTAGGAATATCCTTTTTCTGTAATACCGTATTAAACTGACAGTAGCCATTCACTGAAAAAAACAATGAACAAGCAAAAAACATGATAAATTTATTCTTCATATTGATATTTTTATTACTTTTGGGCAAAAATATACATTACATGGATAAAAAGCAAGCTATTTTTAATGAAAATGATATTCCATATAAAGAATTAGAACTAATAGGAATATCAAAAAAACAGATATGGTCTTTGGATAAGGCAAATATCACAGCTCTATTATCTGGAAAGAGAACCAGTTTACTAGACCTTTCTTTTCACGATAACAATGGAGAAGAAATAAGTATGAAAGGAAAAATAAGTTTGTACTGGAAAGACAGTAACAATGCTGGCGTTAAAATTCATCCAGTCAGACCAGAAATAATGAATGATATAAATCTTAAGCCAAAGGAGTTAGAACGACTTCAAGATAACGAAATAATAACAAAAACTATTAACAATGAAAAATATCTTGTACAATTAGACCCTGAAACAAACGAATTGCTTAAAACAAAAATCAAAAGCATTTCAATACCTTCAAACATAAAAGGTGTTGAGCTGGATAAGCAACAAAAGGAAACTCTAAAATCAGGTAAGGAATTGATTTTAAACGTTGACAAAGAAAAAATTGCCATAAGATTAGATTTAAATAATCCAAGAGGAATAAAATTCCTAGACTTCGAGCAGCAACAGAAAATAGCTTATGACCGGCATAACCCACAAATTATAGGAACTATTCATACTGATAAAAACAGAAATGAATATATAGAATACATGAAAGGACAAAAGCCGTCACTTGGAAGTGAATCTCAATCTAAAGTAGAACATAAATTCAAATTATAAAATGGAAGAAAAGAAAAATTTTGAAGCCCTGCAATATAGTTATGAAAATGCCGGACAATTCCGAGCCATAGCAGCAGTTCTTGGATATTCAGAAGAATATCGAAATGGTGATATTATCTTTTCCAAAGGTAATGAAACATATACTTATCCACTGAATACACTTAAACTTGGCAATTTAGGAGATAATAGAGAATCCTTATTAGAGCAATCTAAAGAAAGAATAATCCGTTTCTTTGATAAAGAACGAGCTAGCAATAATTTCCAAGAATATAGCCAATATTTACGAGAAAACCACAATGTTGCAATTATAAAATGGGATGATATAAAACAAGGTGCTAATAAGAATGAAGGATATAAAGACGGATTTACAGTCATTGACCTTGAAAATAAAATTGCATATAAAGGAGAAGACCTTTATCGATATGCTTATGAACAAAACCAAACCCTAGATGGTAAAGGTTCATATGTTGATATAGATTGGAACAAGTTTAATGAAGTAGGAGTTAAACCGGAAAATTTAAGCCCCGAAGATATTGCAAATATCAGAAATGGGAAAAAAACTGGTATGCTAAATTTTTCCATTGAAGATACTCCTGATAATAGAACACTTCTAGACAATGAAAAAGTGTCTTATAAAACAGAAAATGGGAAACTCCATTTTGAAGGGAAAGCAACAACTCTTAAATATATAACAGCCGAGAATACACCTGAAAATAAATCTAAATTAAAAGCCAACGAAATTGATTTCAAAGAAGAAGGTAAACGCATCAAAATTGATGGTATCAATGCTAGAAAACTAGCAATCGCAGCTATTACTGTAGTTTACCCAATCGCTGGGATTGCTATCTTACTCATTCCTAAACGACAAGAAATAAAAAATGATTTATCCTTTACTAAGGATGAAATAAAAGCCCTAAAAGCTGATAATGTCGTAGTAAAGACTAATTCAAAAGGAGAAAGAACATTGCACCAACGTGACAAAGATACTAATGAAATAGTATCAATAAAAGCAAAAGACATTCATATTCCCCAAAAACTTGGAGGAGTAGAGCTAACTCCTATGCAACAAGAAAATCTCAAAAATGGAAAAGAAATTACCATTGTAAACGAGGAACTAAACAAAGCTGCAAAAGTAAAACTAGATTTGAATGCCAGAAATGGATTATCAATCAAAGATGCAAATACTATAGAAATTAAAGCGACTGAAAAGAAAGAACAAACAATAGGGAAAGAAAGACATATATCTGATAAAGAAAGATTAGAGTTTGTAGCCCAAAAAGGAGCTAAAGGGATTGATGAAATATTTAAAGATAAACCCACCGAAATGGCTGCCTTTTTAGAGAAACATAAACTTTCTAAGGATTATGCTTCTTACAAGGAAGTAGAAAAAACATATTCCAGCTCTAGGGAAGCTACTAAACAAACTGTCGGAGAACAAATATCTACCCAGATGGATAAAATAGATAGTTCTATTAAAGCAACAGCGAAGCAAGAAGCATCTATTCTCGGATATGGTAGAACCTACGGAAAAAATAATGATACTCCAACAATGAAACTATAATATTATGCTAACATTTGACGATTATAAGGCTAAAATATCCATCATTCAAATACTTGAAGATTTAGGATATAAACAAGACATTAGCAAAGGAAAGGTTTCGCCTGTTTTTAAACTAACAGACGGAGCAGGTAACAAGTTGGATGAAATCATCATCAAGAATCCTCATAGTGTACAAGAACACTACTATGATAGGAATTATAAAGGTGGAGATTTAATTCAGTTCATCAAAAATCATATTAACGACTTCCCACAATTCCAACATCAAAATACATTTGTGCGAATTAATATGATTTTAGGACATTACGCAAATGAGCCTTATAGTCCTAAATATGAAGCATTCAAAGTTGTAAAAACAGAAAACAAATCTTTTGACAAATATAGATATAAAGAATTTCCTACTACACTCGCTGATTTAAGATTTCTCACAAATGAAAGAAATATAAATCATCAAGTCGTAGAGAAGTTTCTCCCATTTATCACAAGGGTTAAAGACTTACAAGGAAACGGCAATTATTATAATATAGGTTTTCCCTATATTAATCCAACAGATAAAGACAACAAAGTAACAAATTACGAATTAAGAAACTATGGATTCAAAGGAATGGCTGCCGGAGGAGATAAAAGTAACTCGCTTTGGATTGCTGATTTTTGCCCACACCCCCAAATGGCAAAACATATATACTTTGCAGAATCCGCTTTAGATGCTATGAGCTTCTATCAGCTCAATGCTAACAAAATCAAATTAGAAGAAAGTGTTTTTTGTAGTGTAGGAGGGTACATTTCAGTTAATCAAATAAAAAACACTTTATTGCGATACCCACAAGCTAAAGTACATACCTGTTTTGATAATGATTTAAACGGTAATTTGTATGACATTAAAGTGTCTGGAATCATTAGTAATACAGAAGTGACAATAAAAGAAAATAAAGATGATGTGCTGTTTAAAACTAAGGGTAGAGAATTCACTATTAACAAAAATGACGTTTCACTAGAAAGTTTTAGGGAAAAAAGCAAAATAATAGCTCCTATGATTTCTCATAAAGCAGAAAAAGCAAAAGATTTCAATGAAATTCTAATGAAACAACATGAACAAAAAAAAAGTATTAAGTTATGAATGATGGAACAAACATAGCTTCTGATGATATTATATTAAAGCCTAAATTCCGATATTGGTTAATGAAGAATTTCCTTTTAATCACATTAGCGATTTTCGTGTTCATTTTTAGTAAATATATAAGAGAACATGAATTATTAAAATTTATCAGTGGAACGATATTAGTATTGTTGATATTTATAATTTTCTACAGATATATTTCAATGTTACTTTGTACAAAATGGATTATAACTAGAGAGCAAATAAAAATATATCAAGGAGTACTTTCAAAAAGGATTAACTACATAGAATTATATCGGGTATATGATTATGAAGAAAAGCAAAGTTTTATCCAGTCTTTAATAAACAACACCAATATCTACATTTATTCTGGCGATAAATCAACACCAGAACTACTGATGAATGGTCTTAAAGCTAATAGTGATATAATTCAAACTATCAGGAATAGAGTAGAAGAACAAAAAAAGAAAAAAGGAATATATGAATTTACAAACAGATAATGATATGAAAAGAGTGCTTTTATTTTTTTCCCTAATGTTACTGTTAGGCAACATAAAAGGACTAGCACAATCTATTGTCATTGACCCGGCAATGATTGGAACATTGGTTTATTCCCATCAGGCGCAACAAGGTGTACTGAAAGATATACAAAGTGAGGAAACAAAAATCCGTAACTTTCAAATTTTAATTCAACAAAAAATGAGTCAAATTCAATCCTTACAGGAAAAGACATACAACTATCTTTCTACAGTTAATGCAGTTGTGAAAAATGGAAAGGATATTATTTATGCTTCAACCTTAGCTAGAGACATAGCTAAGTATCAATCCGAAGCAGCTAAATATGCAGTTGGAGACCCCAAATTATTAACCATAATTGCAAAAACAGAGTATGAACTTATCAGTCGAAGTGTAGATTTAATGATATACATAAACAATATAGCATTGCAAGGCGGTGAAAAAAATCTTATGGATAATAAGCAAAGGATAGATTTATGTATTCATGTGGTCAATGAACTTAGACGAATGCGAGGACTTGCATACGCTGTATGCCGACAAATGAAATCTGCTAAAAGAGCTGGAGTACTAAAAACACTTGTACCCGGACAATTTAAATATGTAAATAGTGGGAAACAAAAAGTAGATAATATTTTAAACGGCATTAAATGGATTAGTAAAGGAGGATATTAAATGGATAATGATACAATCAAAGATTTAGGCTTATGCCCTATTTGCCAAAAAGGACACATAATGAAAGGTAGTTTAGGATATTCCTGTAATTACTTCAAAAACATGAATGACAAATGTACATTTAATATTTATCATTCATATTGGGGAAAAGAGATTACAGAAGAAATAGCCAGGCAATTAATAACAACAGGGAAAACAGATATATTTCATGACTTCCATAATAAAAAAGGAGTTCCTTTTTCTGCATATCTGACTATCGAAAATGGAATCGTTATTCCTTCTTTTGTAAATGAAGTATTAGAAACTCCGTGTCCTGTGTGTGGTAGAGAAATTGAAATTTTACTAAATGGATATGCTTGTAAAGGGTATTCGCAAAAGGACAAGGACAACAACAGAGTTTGTAACCTCTATATACCCAAAACTATTGCACAAAGAGAAATACCATTGGAAGCAGCAGAAATACTTGCCAAAGGTAAAAAAACACCGTTTATGACTGGATTTAAATCAAGAGAAGGAAATGATTTTTCTTCACGGCTGGTTCTAACAGAGAACTTAGATATTTCTTTTGATAATACATTGTGTAAGTGTCCTAAGTGTGGAGGAAACTTATATATAAACAAAAAAGCCTATAATTGTTCCAACTATAGAAATGAAACCATAAAATGTGATTTTGTCATTTGGCGTGAAATGTCAGGACGTTCTATAACTCCCGAAGAAGCAATAGAACTTTGCGAGAAAAAAGAAACACCTGTGTTAACTGGATTTCGTGATAAAAACGGGCAACCGATGGAAAGAAAGCTTGTACTGAACGATGATTTTAAAATAAAACTAATATGAAAATAAAATTTATAATTTATAGCCATTTTTTTAAAGAGAGAGGAATGAGCGTAAAGGGTGATTGGAATTTTCCGCATCTTCCAAGGATAGGCGAAGAAATTTCACCTCACATTATAATGTTTCAGAATGAATTTACCTATCAAAATTTATTAGAATATCTAACAGATGAAGCCAAAAGTGATTTTAATAAATTCAATGATGGTGAGGATGATTTAGAAGGAAATTTTAAAGCATGGGTATATGATGTTATCTGTGAAGTCAATATTGTTGAATCAATACATTATAGACCAGATACAGAAGACTATACCCAAATTATTCCTGAAATTTGTTTAAGTGATTTAAGTAATTAAATATTATTGATATGCAAATGAATAAGACTGATTTAATCAAAATGGTTGCTGAAAAGGCAAATAAACCAACAAAAGAAGTAGCAGAAATAATTGATAGTTTTTTCAAAGAATTATCTCAAAATCTAAGAGAAAAAGATGTTTCTATAAAAGATTTTGGTACTTTCAAGAAGATTATTCAGCCAGCTCGGATAGCTAGAAATCCGGCAACTGGAGAACCTGTAGAAGTTCCAGAAAAGGAAGTTGTTAAATTTAAGCCTTCCAAAAATATACTAAACATGAAATGGCTATGATAGAAATAAACATCCATATTCCTATAGATGGTGTGAACAATATTTCTATACCAATCCAATTACCTGTAGTTCCAAGGGTTGGAGAAAAGATTTATCTATCTAACAAACAAGTAGATAATTTGATAAGTCTATTAGAAGAACAATATCCAAACAATCCACAAACAGAAGAATGGAAAGAATCAATAAGACGGTTCACCAATATTGAGGAAGTAGCATATAATGCTGCAAATGGAACGATACACATTGAATTATCAACTATTTAAAAGAAACAATATGAAAAAGTATTTATCATTAGCAATGATTGGTTTAAGCCTTATGTTGTCTGGATGCAGTAAAGACGATAACAACGACCCTGATACTCCACCTACAGGAGATATAGGAAAAGTGCGTTATGAAGCTACCGTAAGCGACCCAGAAAACTTCAAGCTTCTAATACATTATACAGTAGGAGTAGATATTTCTTCCGAAGCTCCCGAAGAAGCTGCCAAAGAAATTATTGTAGAAAGTCCATTTACATTTGAGCAAGAAGCCAAACAAGGAACATATTTATGGCTATCTGCCTACCCTGTACCTAAAGATGAAGAAAACCTTGAAAATTTACAGCTACCTAAGACAGTCGAAGTAAAAATTTTTATTGATGATAAGCTGCATAAGTCTAACAGTGGTGAAAATTATGCAATGGTTCAACATATATTCGGACAGGAAAATTACCAGTAGTAGAATTGATACCTTTTCTGCCAGTACTGGAGAGAAACCGGGAAGGAATTTGATACCGTACTTTTCCCGGTTCTCCCGGACATGGACGAAAAAAGAACATTATTATGATACCAAAAAATAGAAACCAATACCACTCTCACTACATAAAAGAGTGGTATTTTCATTTGAATTAATAAGATGAAAGACCAAAAAAGATTATTACACAAATGCCTATTAGAAGACATTCCAGCTTTTGTAATATGCGGAACAGATATTTGTTCCGTCCAAGCGATGGAAGCATATTACCAGATAGCAGTAGAAAAAGGTTGCAATAGCAATTTTTTAGAAAACTTGAAATTAGCTATAGAAGATTTCAAGGCTTTTCAATGTGAGGAACCTGAAAAAGTTAAAATACCCGATTAAATCATGGAAGAAAGCAAAGAATTACAAAAACTATATGGATTCATGCAAGCATTCATTTATATAACTGTTTGCATAGAGATTCTACTATTTGTTCATTTTCCCTTTAGTGAACAAATTATGCCCTTATTATCAAAAATGGCAAAAATTCCTATCTATTCTAATATTCTTTATAGTAAACTATTTACATTCTTTATTATAATGGTTACTTGCATTGGAACACGTTCAAAAAAGGATTTAGAATTAGACCCGACTAAACAAATCATTTTTCCTTTAATTTTTGGATTCATAATGTTCTTTGGAAGTATATGCTTTCTTTTCTTTAAAGAAAAAGGAGAAACTAATTTAGAATGGCATAATATAGCTTACATTATACTATCGATAATTGGAGCTACATTAATAAATTCAGCTCTAGATAACATTTCCAAACGTATTAAATCAAACTTTATGAAAGATAGATTTAATATAGAGAATGAAAGCTTTGAACAATCTAAAGACAAGGTAGAAACAGAATACTCTGTCAATATTCCGATGAAGTTTTTCTACAATAGAAAGTGGCATAATGGATGGCTGAATATATGTAACTGTTTTCGTGGAACTTTTGTAATAGGAACGCCCGGAAGTGGTAAATCTTTTTCTGTTATAAATTCTTTTATAAGACAACATTCAGCTAAAGGATTTGCAGAAGTTGTTTACGACTTCAAATTTCCTGAACTTGCTAAGATTGCATATTATAATTATCAGAAGAACAAGCAATTAGGGAAAATACCAAGTAATTTCAAGTTCAATGTCATTAATTTTTCTGATATTGAATATAGTAGAAGAATAAATCCATTGAAACGAGAATATATAGAAATCCTAGCAGATGCAACAGAAACGGCAGAAGCATTATATGAGAGTTTACAAAAGGGTGATAAGGGAAGTGGAGGTAATAGCGATTTTTTTAAAACATCAGCAGTAAACTTGTTAGCAGCCTCTATTTATTTTTGGTCTAGATATGAGAATGGCAAATATTCAGATTTACCGCATGTACTGGCTTTTCTTAATCAAGAATATGATGTATTATTTAAAGTCCTTTTTTCCGAACCTGAATTAAAATCACTAGTTTCCCCATTTGAAGCTGCATATAAATCAGGAGCAGTGGACCAATTAGAAGGACAGATGGCAAGTCTAAAAGTACAGTTATCAAGACTGGCAACTAAAGAATCTTTTTGGGTATTTAGTGGCAATGATTTCAATTTAAAAGTATCAGATAAAAAAGACCCTAGTTATCTCATCATTGCAAATAATCCTAAAACACAAAGCATGAATAGTGCTTTAAATGCACTTATCATTAACCGATTAACTAGACTTGTCAATACAAAAGGTAACTATCCTACTTCAATCATAGTAGATGAATGTCCCACATTATATTTTTATCAACTTGCAACACTACTTTCTACTGCACGTAGCAATAAGGTTTCAATTTGTTTGGGATTACAGGAACTACCGCAATTAGAAGAACAATACGGCAAAGCTACCGCAAAAACTATAACCTCTATTATAGGTAACACTTTATCCGGGCAAGCAAAAGCTCCTGAAACTCTAGATTGGCTACAAAAATTATTTGGAAAAGTTAAGCAAGTAAAAGAAGGTGTTACCATCAGAAGAAATGAAACAACAATCAATATGAATGAACAAATGGATTTTGTTATTCCGGCATCCAAAATTTCTTCATTACAGGCTGGTACATTAGTAGGGCAAGTTGCATTAGATTTCGGACAAGAAGATAATTTTCCAACAGCAATGTACCACTGCAAAACCAATTTAGATTTAAAAAAAATTAAGAAAGAAGAAGAAGCCTATAAAGAACTACCAAAAGTATATAACTTTGGGACAGCAGATAATAGAGAGAAATTACTGCAAAAAAACTTTAAGAGAATATACGACGAAGTAGAAACAGTAATAGAACAATATGTATAACATTACATTACCAATTTTAGGCACAAGGTTAAAACAAATCCGAGAGCATATAGGATATTCCCAGGCTCAATTAGCAGAACAGCTAAATTGTAAACAAAATGCAATTTCAAATCTTGAATTAGGAAAAGGAGGCAGCCTAAAACTTTTATTTCAAGTGCTGAATTTTTATTCTAACTATGTTTTTATAGATTTAATATTCAGTGAAAAGTTTTATCTGATTTCTAATACAGAAGAAGATGAAGCACAAAAAGCTAATTATAATTCTGTTATAATAGAAATTATTAGACAATCAGAAAAAAACTATGAGGATGCTATGTCAAACGCTAAAAAAGAACTAGAAGCTAATCTTCAAAAAGCCATCAATTTATTACAGCCCTAGTAAAAGAGAGTATTTATACTCTCTTTTATTTTTCAATATTACTTTAAAGAATTGATACCGCACCTTTCTAGGTTCCGGCACTGATGGGTGAATATGGCATGATAAAATGATACCGAATCATCATTCCTGATATGCTCTGCAGGACTTCTTTTTGATACCAAATACAAAAAACTTCCGGAAGCCAGCCACAAAAAAATTGATACCATAAAACATTAGGGAAAAAAGAACAAGGACAAAATGCTGTATTATATATAATATAATATGTGATTAATACACTTCACTTCCCGAAACACTGAAAAAGCAACACGAAAATCTTATTTTCCCTAAAGTTTGTTGTGCTGTTTCTTTCTATATCTGGATACAGAAAAACAGCTGCACCATAAAAAGAATGATACCGACACCTATGGGAACTACCGTCCATTAGCAAAAGGATTTCATCTAATTGATACCTTTTTTGCCAGCACTGAAGAGAAACCGAAAAGGAATTTGTACCGCACGCTTTCAGGTTCTGCCGGACATGGACGAAGAAAGAACAAAATTATGATACCCAAAAATCATTTTTACTTATTCATTGAGGAATAGCTTCAACATCATAACCATTATTCTCTGTTTTCACAATCTTATATTTCCCTTCTTTTATACCTAAATTCCAATTATTCAATAAATCCATTATATATTGAAATAAATCCTCGGATATTCTTATTTCTACTCCTGATTTTAAATCACATATAAGTAAACCTTTCTTAATAGAAAGATGGCTTTTTACCCTTTCAAGTGCCTTAATATAAATAACTTGATTGTATGCTCTATCCTCAACAAAGCCTGTTTTATAATTATATGGAGCTATAGCATCATCCGACATAGGTCGTTTTGTCTGTAGGAATGTTGAGTCTGTTATAGATTCTCGTACTTTTGTTGCTTCTTCCCATGCTTTTTTATGCTCAATCTGTATTCTTTTGTTGATAGAATCTTGTTCACTTCCTATATAAACAAGTTCTTCTTCATTATTTTGCTGATTAACAACTATTCCTTTTTGACTACTACATTGAAAAAAAACAGTAGAAAAAAAACAATAGAAAAACATATATATCTTCATGATTGATATTCCATTATAAACGGATAGAGTGAAAAATCATCACCCTACCCGTAAATTTGTTCTATTTAGCTATTTGATATGTTATAATTCCCAATTGACTTTTATTTCTTAAAGAATAAATATAAACTTGCGAATCAGGTACAACGACATTCGTTACAATATAATTATAGCTACATCCAGTATCAGATATACCATGTTGCCCACAAGCATCACAGACATAATAGCGTCTTACTTTATTAGACACATAGAATGTTCCTGATATTTCTCCACCGAAATTCATAACAAAATGCTCTCCAACATATGTACCAATAGGCGCTGCATCCACAACATTCTTAACAGCATCCCAACGAGCATTATGAGTACTCATTGCAGACAAATCTACTGGACTTGACCGTGTAAATGCCATATGGTCTAAATTGGGCTCAATATCATAGTAATTATTCCCCAATTGTACAATTTCAAAAAGCCCATCTTCAACCCATCCATTCCATTTTGATATAAGGTTTGTAATGTACAAATAAAGGTCTTCAGCCATATTCAGTTCAAATCCAGAGTTTACATTAATAGTCAAACGTCCATCCACTACGGATAAATTCTTTTGGACTCTTTCTAAAGCAGTAATATAAACTTTAATATTATATGCTTTATCTCCTACTAGCCCTGTTTTATAATCAAAAGGAGCTATTGCATTATCCGACATTGGTTCCTTTGTTTGAAGAAAATCAGAAGCAGAAAAAACTAATTTATCAGCTTCTTCTCTTGCTTGTCTATTCTCCGTAACAATGGTAAAATCATTTGTGGTTACAGCCACCAATTCATCTTTCATTTTGTCCGTTTGATTTTCCAAAACTTCATTGTTGTTATCACATTGATACAAAAAGAATGGTAAACTAATAATCAGACAATAGACTAAAAATTTTTTCATAAGCCTAAGTTTAAAAATTTAACAATCAATTTTATTATCACCCTCAAATATACAACTCACATTGTATATTAAAAAACTTTTTTTGAAATAAATTCCCCTTTTATGTTTATAAACATGAATAATGATATATATTTGTAATATACAATCTAAATTATATTAATATGGGAAAAACTTATCATTCATTAAAAGACTTTGAGTTATCTTATGGGAAAAATGCTATTGAGAGAGCAAATGATTTCCAGCAGTACATCGAGCAATTAAATGATTTCGGATGCAAAAGCTATTGGATAACTTCACATACAGGTATCGGTTCAACAATGGCAATTGAAGGCTTCAATGAACCTGTTATTGCATTTATTTCTAATGATTATTTAGGTATGTCGCAAAGAGAAGAAACTAAACAAGCAGGTATAGATGCTATTAAAAAATATGGAACAGGTGCTTGCGCTGCACAAGTAATAGGCGGTTATCTCGACATACACCAACAGCTAGAGCAAGAAATAGCTTCTTTTGTAGGACAAGAAGAAGCTATTTTATTTTCTTCCGGATTTGGAGCAAATGCCGGAATACTAAGAGCCTTATTAGGTCAAAATGATATTGCATTGATAGACCCTTATATCCACACAAGCGCAATGGCTGGATTAAAAGGAACAAATATAAAACGAATTGGGCATAATGACCTAGAATATTTGGAGAAGGCACTAAAAGAAGTCAAAGGGCAATATCAAACTAAACTTGTAATAATAGATGGTGTATATTCCCAAGATGGGGATTTGTCTTTACTCCCGGAAATTATTACTCTTTGCAAGACTTATGAAGCCATGCTGATGTTAGATGATGCACATGGAATAGGAGTAATGGGAGCCAATGGCAGAGGAACAGCTGAACATTATAACTGTTTAGGTCAAATTGATATTATTACTGGCACATTCAGCAAGTCATTTGGTTGCGTAGGGGGATTTGCAGCAGCTTCAAAGAAGATAATACAATACTTGAAATTTTATGCGGACAGTAATGTGTTTTCAGCAGCCCCTACCCCACAAGTCACAGCATCCATATTAAAAGCTTTAGAGATTATAAAAAAAGAGCCACAAATAAGAACCAAACTTTGGGAAAATACAAATTATCTTAGAAAACGGTTGAAAGAAGAAGGGTTCGACATAGGAAAATCTGTTTCCCCTATTTTTCCTATTATGATAAGAGATAATAAAAAGGTTTACGAAATTGCTAAAATGTTGCAAGAAAAAGGTATCTTTACAATTGGAATTGTATATCCAGCTGTAAGAACCAAAGAAGCAAGATTAAGGGTCAGCGTTCTTGCCACGCATAAACGTGAACAATTAGAATCTTTAGTCAATACTCTTAATGATATAAATAAGAACATAAAAATAAAATAATAATGAAAGAAAGGAGAAAGAGAAGAAGTACCAAAGACATAGAGGAAAGCATTATTAATGCGGCAACCCGTTTAATTGAAATTGAAGGATTTTCTAATCTAACAGTTACAGGTATTATGCGACAAGCTGAAATTGAGCCTGTACAATTCTATAACAGATATGATGATTTGAATAAGTTCATTGACGAGTATGTAAAAAAATACGACTATTGGTTTAGCGATATTGTAAAATCACAAAAACAATATAGTAACGATAAAGCACTATATATGAACATTCTTGTAGGCTTATTTCAATCTTTATCAGAGAATAAAATCATGCAAGAACTTCTAAAATGGGAACTAGCTAATAACAATGAAACTAGTCAACGTACCGCTCAACTACGGGAATTGCATACGTTACCTTTATGCCAAAAATTCTCAAACATATTCTCCAATACAGATATTGATATTGTGACTATATCTGCACTAATAATAGGGGGAATATATTATCTTATTTTGCATGATAAACTTTCAACTTTCAGTGGAATAGATTTAAAAAAAGAATCTGACAGGCAAAAAGTTATTAAGGCTATAAGTAAACTATCAGAAATGTTATTTACACCTATACCTTCTTCTATAACAAAAGAAGACATTGATATTATAATCAAAATGAAAAAAGATAATATTCCTGTAGAAAAAATAGCATATTATACAGGAATACCCCAAAATATTATTGTTTCTATCTAAAAAAATTCCGTCCAATAGAAAAATTCTATTGGACGGTCTAGCCTAACCAAAATCTTTTGTTTCACAAAACGACCCTTTTTCTGTACTAAAGAAAACGGTTCTTTTTTTGCTTAATCAAAGAACTTATGTCGTTACGGTGTTTAGTTAACCAATCTTCCAATATAAACGAAACTAAAGATGAAATAGGTATTTTGGCTTTAGCTTTGAGCAAGCCAAACACCTCTTTTACATCTGTATCAACATATAGAACTTCCTTGCAATTATAATTTTTTCCTTTAATGTACTCTAATAAGTCCATCAAATCCATATCACTAGAGCCATTAAAATTAAAAACTTCCGAAGAAGTTGTTTCCATTTCTACATGAGGTGGTTCTTTCTCCTCTTCAACTTCACATTTAGCTTCTTGAATAGGAGTTTCATTTATACTACTCCCATGCGATTCTTCACCTCTTATCATTTTAGCTATTTCCAGAACACTAGAAATACCTTCATTTTGCTTTTTCCTTAATTTATCAGCCATGCGCAAATATATACAATAAATGAATAATATTATAACAAATATCTATAAAAAGAATATTTTATTTTATTGCTCCTTCTTGAATGATATAATCATAAGCATTCTTCACCTTATCAATACACTCATTACTAATTGCTAATGTATTTATACGTTCCATCGCAACAGAAGCTGGTATTTCATCTGTAACAAAACCAACTTGCTTAAGAATATCAACTACCTGTTCTTTCGTCTCATATCTTACCGCAGTTCTCATATTATTAGGCAAAAAGAATATTTTAGCTTTTACATTTAAATACTGTAACACTTGGATAAAAAAGCCTGTACTATCCATTGTAAATTTATCGTATTTAAATGGGCATATTATTATATCCGCAGCTTTAAGAATAGTTCCCAAAGCATCATCATCAATCTTACCGGGCAAATCTATTAATAGATTTCCTTGCTCAACCTTAGTAAAATCACTAATAATTTTAGCAACATTAGATATATCGGTTTGTATAACCTCATATTTAGGTTCATTATCATAGGTTGCAATATCTTCTTTTCTTCTATCCGATAATGAACGCTGAAAATCTAAATCCAATACTAGAACTTCTTTTCCTTTTTCTACTAAATAGTTGGCAAATTGTATGCAATTAGTCGTTTTACCACAACCGCCTTTCTGATTTCCAAATAATATTATCATATCTTATTCTATTTATTAATTAATTTTGTTGCTGTCCTCTTTTCTTTTTCCTGTTAGGAGATTTATCTTGCTGTACATTTATATGCTGGCTAAGAATATCACAAATAGCATCAATCAGATTAAATCCCCTTGCCAGTTCTGAATCTTGTTCAACATTTATTCTTTCCATCTTATCAAGAGTAACTAGAGTAATCCTATCTTTACTATAGCCATCTTTTATAATATTGATTCCTAAATCATCAGTACTTATGATTACTTTATTCTTTTTATCTATTAGATAAACTAAATTATCATCTTCAACAAAAAGAATTCC
Organism: Bacteroides sp. 1001136B_160425_E2; assembly: GCF_015559655.1. Classification (NCBI taxonomy): domain Bacteria; kingdom Pseudomonadati; phylum Bacteroidota; class Bacteroidia; order Bacteroidales; family Bacteroidaceae; genus Bacteroides; species Bacteroides sp. 1001136B_160425_E2. The sequence goes on from NZ_JADMQH010000033.1 coordinate 18,626, forward strand.
TTTTTCTCTTAATGTAGAATGTAAATCTGAACTATGAGCCAAATAACTATTTATCATATCAGAATAGACAGTATTTTTTTTATCCATATGCTCTTGAATCAAAATATCATCTTTTTTCACATGATAAATTCTACTTAACAACTCGGCTTCTTTAACTGTAGCAACATTAAATTTATTTGCTTCATACACTCTGCTATTATATCTAAATTCTTTCAGCAGTTTTTTATCAAGAACCAATAAAGCCTTATCATCACCATTTATAAATATTGTGCCATTCATTGAAAACCTATAACCGTAATCTAACATTGATTTCTTGAAACTATCCATTGTATATTTTGTTCCATCTTTCAAAAGAAGATTAATTATACTATTACAGTGTTCTACTTTTGCTTGTTTATTAGGCTCTACTAAAAGTTCCTTCAAATCCATAACTTCCCCACCTTTCAAAACTCTCTTATTTCTATAATCAATTAATGTATATCCATAAGGTTTAGTATGTCCTTTTCCTGTATGAAAGACTAAATTTATACCAAACTTATCTTTCATCAAAGTTTGAAGTTCTGTATAGGAAAGTCCTTGCTTATATTTAAATAAAAGAGCTGTTATCTGTTTTCTTCTTTCTTCATCAGGTGTATATTGTTTAGCTTTATCTTTTATCTGTTCTAATTGAATTGAAGCGTGCTTTTCACCACCCTTATACAAAATTAATAATCCATCCTTTTCTCTTAATTTCCATCCTGATTGTTCAAGTAACAACTTATACTGCTGCACTGTAGAAAAAGAAAACTCCATGTATTTTGAAATATCATCTTTAGCCTTCAAAGCTAAATCAACATTCATTATTTGATTTATGACTTTCTGTGAGCGCACAGCTTCCATATTATCTTTCACCTTCTGTCCGTTCTTCTGTACTCGTGTAGAAACAATATGTACATGATTATTTTCTGTATCAGAATGAAAATATATCATATAAGGATTATTTCCATAACCCATTTTATTTATATATTGCAAAGCTACATTTTTCAAATCTTCTGCCGAATATTCACGCCCCTTACATGAAATCACTGCATGAAATTGTTTTGCCTTGACCGCTGGATTAGTCCTACAGACAGATTCCATATAAGCTATATAATCCGACTTCTTCAAATTATCTGGATTCATAGCAAAATTTTCTGCAACAAGAAGTTCACTCTTGCCTTCCTCATTCTTTCGCTCATTATAATCAATACCAGCGAAAGAAGTTGCCGCTTTTAAAACTACTACTACCATATTTATAACTTCACACCGCAAATATACAAACAAATATTCAATAAAAGAATATTTCAATATAATTTATTCATATAATAAATATTATACATTCATATATTATTTATATATATAATATTTTTCCCTAAAGTTTTTTGGTATCATAATAATGTTCTCTTATCGTCCATGTCCGGGAGAACCGGGAAAAGTACGGTATCAAATTCCTTTCCGGCTTTTCTCCAGTACTGGCAGAAAAGGTATCA
>NZ_JADMQH010000034.1:0-18740 GCF_015559655.1 Bacteroides sp. 1001136B_160425_E2
GTATTCAGATATAGAGAGAAACGACACAAAGAACTTTAGGGAAAAGAAGATTCTTCGTGTTGCTCTTTCTGGAAGTGGAGTATATTAATCATATATTATATGTTTATAGGTTTATATATTATATATTCATATATTATTTATATATAGTGTTTTCTCTTTGTTCTTTTTCCCTATAGTTTTATGGTATCAATTTTTTGTGTCTGGCTTCCGGCAGCTTTTTGTATTTGGTATCAAAAAGGAGTTCTTCAGGGTACCAGGGACGATAATTCGGTATCAATTTCTTTTCAGATTATAAAACAAAGACCGAGAGTTTTACCTCCCGGTCTTTATTAATAGCAATCTCTCTTTTTAATATTCATCATTTGTGATAAATATTTCTACTCTCCTATTTTTAGCACGCCCAGCTTCACTTGTATTGTCTGCAATGGGTTCGCTATATCCTTTCCCATCTTCTGTTATGTTGTTTGTTTCTATACCAGCGGTTCTAAGGTAATTCCCTACTGCTGCTGCTCTATTTTTAGAAAGTATGATATTGTATTGTTTTTCTCCTATATTGTCTGTATGCCCAATTATTTTAATCTTAGTATTGGGTATTTCAGTAATGATATTACATAGGTTAGAAAGCATTTTTTGAGCTTCTTCATTTAATTCATATGAATCAAATTTGAATAAGATTTCACTTTGAGCTGTTGCTTTAAACTGTTCTTTTCCATTTTTATCCTTATAGCTGGAGATTGATAAGCCATCAATAGCTTTTAGTTTATTTCTTCTAGCTTCTATCTTTTCTTGGATAGCTTTATCTCTTTCTTCCTTAACTAATTTTGCACTTCCACCAACTATTGAAGCGGTTGAATAGTTGCTATTATTTTCTATCATGTCTTTTTCTTTGTCGCTTAGTTCAGCGTTACTGAAAGTTATCATATGCGTTGAAGTACATGCGGTAAAAAATGTAATAACGAAGGCTGCTAGTATAATTATTTTCTTTTTCATGATTATCTTATTGCTATAATAGGTCTGATTTTAAATGAATTTCTTTTGCTTGTACTGGTTGCTCTTCCTTTTGTTAATGAAGAGATTAGTGCAAACACTTTAGGAGTATCTTTTCCTGCTCCATCTTCTGTAGAACTCCAGTACCAACCATCAAAGTGCGTTCCTCCAATGATTGAGAAAGAAGAATATACCTTTTCAAGATTATTAGAGATTGCTTTGTTTTGTGCGATAGAGCCAATAAACCAACCTGTAACACCTTTTGGCGCATATTCTATAGCTTTTTGAGCTGCTGGATAAGCTAAACTATCCTTTATAGCAAAGTTCATTATTGCGGCAGTATTAGCTGCTCCATCAAAGCTGTTTTCATCTTCCGAAACATTAGCTATATCCTCGTCTGTGTCTATTAAAGGATTTTCTTCTAAATCTTCTAATGAAACGGCATAAGCGGTTTCTTTTATATTTGGATTATTCCCATCATTACACCAAAATACAACTCCAATGGCTTCTTTTTCACTGGGTGAAAAAAGCGAGGGATGCACTATACTTCCATCACTACATAAGATACTACCCGGCTGTAATGATGTGTCTATAATATCTTCGTGTTTTGTACATGATGATATTACCCCTATAATGGATAATAGAATTATATATATTTTTTTCATACTTATTTATTTATTGGAAATTTGACACCTACTAATAATCCATTTCGGAAATGGTCACGTGTCCAAAATACAAAATCATTTTTTTGCATTACAAAAACTTGCATTCCATTTCTAAATGAATAGCTATATTCTAAACCTATATCAATGGAAGCCTGAAACCCTTTTCTGTTAGTTCCTAAATCTGCTCCAAACCTCCATCTTAAATTACTGTTTTTGCCTCGTGAGATTGTAGGTTTATATGCTGCACCTATGCCGAATGTTTTATAGCTCCAGAAACTATCAGAGCATACCTTATTACATACCGGGCATTTATCATATGCTGTAGCTAAATCAATATATAGTTCATAAGCATTGTGATATTTACCTTCAAACTCCAGCCCTACAACTGCATTGACGGTATTTTTCCATTGCCAACCTCCTGAAATATTAAAAAACTTATCACCATCACCAGCCATTGACTTTAGGGAAAAAAATAAGGTGATAACAAGAAATGCTATTCTTTTCATAATCGTAAAATTTTATTCAGTAAAAGCATCTGCATGAAGAATGTCTGCATAATCAATTCTTAATGTTATAGTACGTCCTGAAATCTGTTTTTCAGATATTTCTATGGTAAGAACTTTTTCGTCTGGGAAAGTAAATTTTTCAAAGACAAAAATATTTCGATAGTTCTTCTTGAAAACAAGATTCTTATTAACTTGCATCAATGGAAGTATTTCTATAGATTGAAAATTAGTAGCCTTTGTTTGTTTTTTATCTTCTATTTTGAAGCGTATTTGGTCTATATCATATCGTATTTTTGTTTTATTAATCATAGAAATATCAATAAAGAAATACTTATCTAATGTGTAGATATTGTTTAGTACAATTTTCATTAGGTTACTTTTACTGGAAACATCATAGAATTTATTTTTTGAAATAAACATTCTATGTGCGTAATCATACATTTGTGCTTTGGTTAAGTTCACTTCTGGATTCATATAGCTACGTAAATCAGCATAAGGGATATTAAAGCGAGTGTATGCTTTTGCTAAATCGCTACTATATACTAGCATATATTGTACGAAAAATCTTTCTGTAACAATGGTGATAACTCCACTAGCTCCTTCTTTTGTGGGTTTTATTCTAAGAGAGTTACCAGTAGGAATATCGCCAACAATATCATTGACTGATATATCAACATATTTTATATCTTCCATAGCTATAAAATGCGTTGAAACATCTTTGTTGACGTATATAACCTTTAGTTCTTCTGGGTTTTCACCTGCAAGCTCGATGTTTTCTCCAATAGGGGTGTTCTGTGCATTTCCTGTAATAACAGAAACCATTGTGCATAATGCAATAAAAATCTTTCTCATATTATTGTTCTTTATCTTTGTTGTTTACTAAAAAAACTTGTGTGTTATATTTTAATTTGGCTTTGTTTTTTTTGATGTTTTTGGAAAGAGCTTGGGTTGTACTACGGTAAGCATCTTGTAAAGCACCTAAAGCGAATTGTTCTACTCCTTCTGATTGGCTGTTCATTTGTATAGTTTGGCTTCCTATTTGCGCTCCAACATCTTTACTCAAATCTCTAAAAGCTGATGAAGGAACAAAGAAACCTTCTTGTCCGTCATTATCATATACGGATAAATCTACTTTCATTTGTTTGCCATCAACCATTATAGAGGAAATATTAATGTGTACTCTTTGGGCTTTAAAGCCAGATACATTCCCATATAGGTAAGTGCCTTTAGTTAAAAGAGCGTCATTAATCATTATATCATCTAGAAGCCGTATGCGTACTCGGCTACCATCTGTTACTTTTAGAGTTTCATCTAATATAGCTGTGATTAGTGAAGTTTTTTGTTCTTTCCCTACAGTATTAAAATATACTTCTGCGGGATTTTTCGCTTTTACAACTTCTATAGCCTTTTCTTTTGGCTTTTCATCCTGTTTTTTTTGAGGTGTTCTAGGACGTGGATTTTGCAATGAATCTATATAAGCCATTTGCATTTTAAAAAGCTCCATTTCTTCTTGCATCTTGGATTTTTCAGGAGCCTTTCTAGTTTCTATTTGACTTGATTCATCTATAGTAGGAAATCCTTTTATTTGTTGTTCCAATTCCTTTTCTCGGATTCTAGAAGCTTGATTTAAACTGTCAATTTGCCTTATTTCATCATTGGAGTAAAGAGAACCAGAACTTTCAATTTCGCTAACTTCTTCTTCTTTATCTATGGTTTGTATTGATGAATAATCAGAAGATTTATTGAAAGCTCCTTTGAGTGATTCAAATTTACTTTTTATCTCTCTTTTTTCTAAATTAGCATCAGGAATATCAAGATTTAATTCTTCCGTTTCTACTAATGTAGTTTCTTCTGCTGGGGCAGAGTTTATCATATCCTTAACTAGCCATCCTATCCCTAGAATAAAAGGTAGAATGAGTATCGGAATGATGTACTTAGGCTTTTTAATATCAATCTGTTTCATACGCTATTTATTTAATTTATTGTATAAATCTTTTATTCGTACAGTGTCTTCTGGAGTTAATTTCCCATTTTTTCTTAGCTCATTAATTTCATTTTGCATTTTAATCACTTCTAACAAGTCGTGAACTCCTACTTGTTTTTTTTGTAGGTTACTATCAATGTTAATTTGTACTTTGCTTTTTTCTTCGTTGAAGACTTGCATTGGCTTTCTTTCTGGACGCATTACTAATGATAGAATTGTGACGAAAGAAAGGAATGAAATCGTAATTCCAAACATGGCTTTACGGTGTATGTCAGCCCACGCTAATAAGCGTTCACAAGCGTTATTAACTCCGAACTTTTGAAATATTTTAGTAAGAAGAACAACTGTAGCTTGCTCGGCTTTAGTCTTGATACTTTCTTTTCTATCATTCTTTTTATGTTTAAACAGTTTCATTAGAAATTCTTTTTTACTTTATAATCTAGGTCTTTGTTGAGTATCGTTTTCCAATCTGTGATAATAAGTCCATGAGGATTATTTTCAGTGCGTGGAATTTGTCTTAATTTCCCTGTAGTTACAAGTTGCCTTTTTAGAATAGAAGTTTCTCGCTCTATACGTTGGATGCCATAGTACTCAAAAGATAGGTTGTTCATGTCCACCTTGATACTATCTGTCATAATTGTTACTGTTGCAGAACTCGCTAATATGGTGTTGAAATATCCTTTTTCTTTTAAATTATTATATTGTTTTAATCCGCTATCATCAATTAGATACATGGCTTTTTCCATGTTGTATTTTATAAATTCATCGTCTGGTGGTAATGTGAAAAATAAAGTGTGGAATAGATTTATGTGGCTTTTACATTCGACTTCCAAGTTGACTTCTGTACCAGTTTGTTTCACTAGTACAGGGACATCATTATCCAAAACATATATTTTTTTTCTTTCAGCTTTCACTAAAGAGAAACAAAAGGTTAGTACCATACCTGAAATAACTATACTAGTTGCAAAACAGCCAATGGATAAAATTCCGGCTAATTTGATTTTATTTTCTAAGTTTTTAATAATCATGATTATGTGAATTTAAAATTTAATGAATCTTTTTACATAGCTGCACTGGCTCCACCTGTAGCCGGAGCTGCTACAGCTTTGGTTGCGATGGCTGCTCCTCCAACCATGCCTCCTACTGCTTGCCCTACTCCAGTTGTACTTACAATCCATGTAGAAACAAAAGGTATTGTAAGCATGGCAAATGCTCCAAGTAATGCTGTAAGAAGGAAGCTATTGACACCTCCAGAGGTCATTCCGACATACATGACAAATGCAGCTTCATTTCTAAGCGCATATTCTAAAATTTCAATTTCTCTTTCTATCCCATATTGCATTACTACTAAAGAAATTGATAATACTATATATGCAATACATGAATATAAACTAACACTGACAAAACGAGCTATCCATTGTATATAAGCATCCCGAAATGCAGGTAAAACAGAGAATGCAAAAGCTAGTGGACCAAGAATAACTAATATTCCTGTGAATATGATTTGTAGGAAAAAGACAAAATAGGTACATACTTGCCAAAAAGTAACGACAATAAATTCAATGATATTAAACATTATCATTTTAACCTTAGCGACTACATATACATATAATCCAGCTATCTTGTCTCCAATAGCTGAAAAGTCTATACTAAAATCATACCATTTCTTATCCTTAACTTCATTTTCGGCTCTTTCAACTTCTAATGAAGTATGTAATAACTCTACTGCTACGCTATCAATGAGTGCATATCTATTACGAGAAAGTAATTCTACTTCTTCTATCTGGTTCGTAAACATAGCCTTGCTTTGTGCTGTTAATAATTCTCCGGGATAACTGATTAGATTAATAAAGGGAATCCAGAACATAAGAACCAATCCCAGTGCGAATGGACGCAATAATGGGATAATCTCTAATTTTTTATCTCCACTCATCATTTTGAAGCTTTCTACTCCAAAATATAATAACATAAAGATTGCTGCCAATGCTTGCGCATCCGCAATAAATTCTCCGAACAGAACAGTTGTTTTATCTCTTAGTCCATCAAATAATTCAAATAAGAATTTATCTATTAACTCATTCATGGCTCATTATTGTTTTATTTATATTATTCAATCTTGTTATTAATGAAAGAACTTCTATTAGTTCTTTATCAAAATCTAAATAGGCTTCTCTCTTTTTAGAGTTACTCATATGTGAATCATGGATTATATCTATGTTCTTTTTGATTCTAGTAACTTCATCAGTTATAACTTCAACGTGTTCTTTATTACCGCCATTAGAAGAATATTCGACAAGTTTTTTATTTATATCATTAAGAATATCATTTCTGCGATTTTTAGTTAAAGTATATTGATAATCAATTTCTTTATCTCCAAATTTGAAGAGTTCCTGTCTATATATGGTATCGACATTATACCCTTCTTTTTCTGTTTCTGATTTATTGTACTCTACGGCTGCCATCATGGGAATTTCTTGTAACTGGAAATTACGTCTATCTTCCTTTCCGTATTTGTCGTGTAACCCTAAGCCCGGCAAAGGAATTTTAATACCCAAAACCTTTTTATACCATATCCAGTAATGATACCATTCTGGTTGTAGTCGTACTCTATCCATAAATTCCATATTATTAAGTACGCTCCATTTCCCTTTATCCTTTACAGGCATTTGGGAATAGACATTAGAAGTACCAATAATCAACATTAGGGAAAAAAATAAAAGCACTCTTTTCATATTATCTTTTAGGTTTTACTTTATAATTCTGTAATAAATCATCAACTAATTTTGAACGATTATCTTTGTATTTAAACACTCCCGGAGCTAATGTTTGTAATACTCCATTTCTTTTTGCTGTTTTCATCTGTCGGCATACAGCGTATGCTATACCTCTCATGTTTCTTAGTTCATTAATAACATACTTAAGCAAGTCTATTCTTTGCTTATTGTCCATAAGGTTTACATCTGTCCCGACAATAGCGACCTGATAAATGTATTGTGTCAAATCCGCAGTGCGATTAACTAATTCTAGCTCTGTTTTTGCTGACACCAATAATAAAGCCGGGTCACCTACAGCAAGTTCAACCATTTGTTTTTGATATTTACCAATATCTGCTGCAATATCAGTACAGTAGATAATATCTTTTCCTGTTTTTATGATGGCTTCTACAGATTTTAGGCTATTATAAAATTTGCTTTGGAAAAATTCAATCTGAACCATTTTTTCACTGATTTGCTTTTGTATAAGGCTTATTTGAGCTTCATTCTCTTTCACTTTAGAGAAAGAAGTATGTTGCACCTTATGATTAGCTATAAGTGTTTCCATACAGGTTATATCCAAGACTGCCTTTTGTGAATATGCAACTTGGGTTAAAGTAGATGCTACCACTAAAATAAATAGGATTTTCTTCATGATATTATCTTTAACGGTTTGTAATCCTTTTGTATTTATCTAGGATATACTTATATAATGGTTGCTCTCCTATGATGTTAAGTATATCTTTTAGGCTTCCTTCATCGGAGTGATACCCTAGTACCTTATTGACTTGTAAAACCCAATCCGTATTTTTTAATTTGGAAGATTTTAGGTCTATTATAAAATTATCCAATCCTGTTTGGAAACTATCATAAATGATATGATAATATCCAACAGCATCTTTTTCAATTCGTTCTGTAGTAAATGTGAAATATTCGTGCAGAGAAACCTCTACTCCAAATACATTTCCATAGTTTCCTCTTTTTATAAATACTTCATTAAACCGATTACGGTTTTCTTTATTGGGAAGTTGATTTATGGTAAATATTTGCTTTTGATTTACTTCCGTTAGGGATAAAAGATTTGCTATTTCTTGATATTTGTCTATAAATTTACTTTGGTCTAATAGGCATATAATATCGGAGTTGCTGATTATAGAGTTTTTGACTACAGGATTACTAATTATGTCTTCCAGTTCTTGAGTAACAACCATTGCCATACCCCAAAATTTACGAACCGTTTTATACAAATAGAGTATATAGCCAGCCATCATAGGGCTAGCTATGGCTTTCCATGCTTCTTCAATTATTAATGCCTTTCTGTTCTTTTTTAATCTCATTTTTTGAATAAAAACGTCCATAATAATTAAGGTTACTATTGGAAATAATTCAGGGTCATCTTTAATTGCATCAATTTCAAAAACTATAAAGGGTTCTTCAAAAAGGGAAGTATCAAAATCCTCATTAAGAGTTTTTTCTAACTGTCCTCCTTTATAGAATTTTTTTAATAGAAACTTATAGTTAGTAATATCAAAATCAATTTTGTTCTCTTTGCAAATGATAGGTATAATGCGTAGGGAAAATTCGTAGAATGAGTTAAAAGATAAGCTTTCAACTTTTATTTCTTTCAATATATCTTCTTTCTTCTGGATTCGTCTTTCTATTATAGAAAGTAATCTAGTTTCAGGATTATCAAGCTCTTGGCGTGTAAATCCTTTTTCGATGAGAATGTTTTGTATCGCTTTTTCTGCGTTAGTTTTTTCTCCGCCTTCTCCTTTTTCTACTAGTTGCTGTAATTTCTCTATTTTTTCGGAAAGTATCTTGCGTTCTTCTTTTTCCCTTTCGTTTTCAAATTCTTCTTCATTGACTTGAAATTCGAGTAGTAAATTTTCACGTATGGCTTCTTTTTCCGCATCTGAATAACCATTAAAAGGATGAAAGTAGAAAGAATAGTATTTTTCTATGGTAATATCCATAATTTCTTCTTCTTGCTTTTTGACCTCACCATTTGCACCTTTCCATATCAGGAAAATTAATGATTTAAGAAAGTTTTTCTTTTCTACATTATACTCTTCTTCAGTAATTCGGAAAGGATTCATAGATATTGGCTTGCTTTCAGAATAAGTAATGTATTTGCCATGATAGTATTCGCACATTCCTGAATAACTATGCCCTGTATCTACCAATACAATATCAGTATTATCTAAAACCCATTGTCTTACTTTGGAGTTGACATAGAAAGACTTACCAGAACCACTTGGACCTAAAACAAAGAAGTTAGAGTTATTTGTATATTTTTTCTCACCTTCTTTTCCGGACATATCTATTCCAACAGGCAATCCTTGTCTGTCAGTAAAATAAGTAAGAAAAGGACTGTTTTCTGTTACTTGTAATTTTTCCTTGAATAAAAGACAAATTGCAGCATCGGAAGTTGTTAGAAATTTGTCATAACTGTTTAGGTTGATTGCGTTTCCCGGCAGTGCACATTCAAATAATTCTAATTGGTTGAAACATTGTTTATTCACAATAATACCACAATCAAAAAGAGATGTTTCAACATAGTTGACAGCCTTACTAATATCATCAAGACCAGCAAGAATGATATTATAATGTGCATATACAAGCATTTGCCCTTCTCTGGCAATATCCGACTGCACTCGTTCTATATCTTCTACACATAAATCATTTGCAGGGTCAGGCATTCCTTTATGTTTTTTCTTTTTGCCTTCTAATTTGTTTGCTTCGTTTCGTTGGTCTGGAATATTTATTACTTGATTATAGATAATTGTGTCTATACTTGGCGTCTCATGCAAAAAAGAAAGTAAGTCAACAGGAAACCTTAGCCCAATATTGACCTCTTTATATGGTTTTATAACAGAAGGGAAATTAACTTCGTCAATATCTACAAGAGAAATGCACTGTACGTTTTTTTCTCCTATTATAAGATTTTCTTCTCTCGCTTTGATGTTTTTTAGGCTTACTGTTTGCTGATTGAAATTGATAGATAGAAATCTTTTTATATATATTTCTATTTCATTTTCATTTAATAGTTTAGCCCTTATTCCTCTGTTGGCGAATAGTCCTAATACTTTTGTGATGTTTCTAATAAAAGTATCAAACCTTCGGGGGTCAAAAGAAAAGAATTTAGACCTTTCTACTTCTCCTGTAATAACAAGATAAGTAGAAATATCAGTATATATTCGTCCCTTAAAATGTTCAAAATAACGATTTGATAAATAGTCGTTCTTCCTATTCTGGGGTGGTAAAAATGATTTTTTACATAGGATATCCTGTTTTTGTATTGTATATCCGGTTCCTAATACTTTGAGGATATTAGTAAATAAGTGGTGAAAATCATAGTAAGCATCCATATCTGCTGAATACTGTATTATAGGATTTTCACATTTAATGATAACAGAATAGTCGCCCCTTCGGTTATAGAATATAGGAGTACTGTCTATTGTTTCAATACCAATATAAGGAGCTTCAAATTCACTTTTCTTTTTCATAAGCTTTATTTTTTTCTATCTCTTACAAAAGTGCGTGATACTATATATATGCCTTTTCGTTTATCTTTCCTGTGAAGCCCTTTTCTTTGTAATTGCGATGTTATTCCTAACCCTCCAAACATAACTATTACAAGAGTTATACCTCCCCACATAAAAGAAGCCAGAGTAGAAACAATAGCACATAAAAGTAAAGCACTAATAATACAAGCTCCACCGATATATATGAACTTGCCTTTAAATCCTTTGAAAATAAGGGGCTTTTGCAGCCCCTTATACACATTGTAACTTGGATACTCTTTCGACATATTAGATTCCGAAGAATGCTTTTACGACAACACCTGATACAACTAGAAAGATACATGACCCCATCCAGCCCATAACAGCCTTTTGTACATCTTGGTCACCAGAGTTCCATTTTAAATAAACTCGCACTGCTCCAACTAATCCTACTAGACCTCCTAGTATCATCATCATGTTTCCTAGGGGGTCCATGTAGGTTGCAAGTTCAGAACTGGCTGCATCAATTCCGGCAGCACCTTGTGCAAAAGTGTTAGTTACTACCATTGTGCTAATGGCTAAAGCGAATGCTCTTTGAGCAATTTTTGAAAAAAACTTTTTCATTTGAATAAAATTTAGTTGTTTATTTATTAAAATTTACGTGTGAAAACATACTTTTCCCTTTAGCAAGAAGTTGTTCCATTGGAATACCTTGTGTTTCAACTTCCATTTCAATAGATTCATTTACAGATACATAATTTTGTTCAGATTCATTTTTTTCTTCCTCTTTTTCGTATGAGCCTGTTTCAAAATCTTCATCTACAACGTTGTGAGGTATTTCTTCTTCCTCTCCTATTGAAATAATTTCTTCTTCACCTGTATTGACTTTGCTTTGCTTTAGGAAAGCATCATACAGAATGTTTGCAGCGTAGTAAACTACATAAATGGCAAATACAGCCATGATAAATTGTGAATAACTCATATTCTTAATTTTAAAAGTTTCATTAATCGACCCTTTTTCTGTACTTTTGATTTATAATAGTACTAGAGGTAATAACAGGGGAAAAAAACCTAGTTTAAAATAGTTTCGCGAATAGTTGAGTTAATGAAACTTGGATTTAAATAAAATGGAGATAATAGGCTACGCTCGTGTTTCAACGAGGGAACAGAATTTAGATTTGCAGCTAGATGCTTTAAAAGAAGCCGGATGCAAACTTATATTTGAGGAAAAAGTATCAGGAGTAAAAGATAGACCCGAATTAGATAAAGCCCTTGCGTATTTGCGAGAAGGTGATACTTTTGTTATCTGGAAACTAGATAGATTAGGACGTTCTTTGAAAGATTTAGTTTATATAGTTGATTGTTTGCAGAAAAGAAAAGTTGCATTCAAAAGCATTGTTGATGGTATTGATACTAATAGTGCTTTAGGAAGGTGTCAATTTGGGATTTTTGCTTCATTGGCAGAATATGAACGTGAAATAATAGTAGAACGAACTAGGGCTGGATTACAAGCTGCAAAAGAACGAGGGAAACTTACGGGACGACCTATAGGATTATCGGAAGATGCAAAGAGAAAGGCTATAGCAGCAAAACGTTTATATGAAAATCGGGATTATTCTATAGATGAAATATGCAGGATATTACACATTGGAAGTAAGGCTACTTTGTATAGGTATTTACGTTATGAAAAAGTAAGATTGATGAATAGAAGAAATAAATAGGGCGTTACCTTTCAGGTCGGGCTTTTCGCTGCAAGTCCTCGCTGTGCTGTGGGCTTTCCGCTACAATCCCTAACGCATTTTTCCCACCCACCCTTCTAAGGTATATCCAATGCTTTGCTTTTTCCACCGCTTCTACGAAGCACCTACAAAAACAAGGCATTGGATATTCGGTTTTATAGACTTCATGTTCCCTAAAGGGAATATTCCGTTTATAAAACCTAATCTCTTACCCCAAATATATAAAACTTTAGGGAAAAAGATAATACGTTAAAAATCAGTCGTTTATAAACCTTATTTAACAAAAATAATTGTCCTATTATTTGCGACATTTATAGAAAATTGCTATCTTTGAGTATTGAAAATAAAGAGATAAATAAACTTTTAAAGCTGGTTTGGCTGCCAGTATAAAGAACAGCAAACAAAATTATGAAATCTACTTTTGATAAAAATGCAGAGAAGTTTGTAAACCTTATGGTTGAGAAAATTGAAAGTTTGTCTATGAATTGGCAAAAACCTTGGTTCTCTAAAGTCAATTCTAAGCAGAACTTTTTACCGCAAAATTTAACAGGGCGTACTTATAGTGGTGGAAACGCTTTTTTACTTTATTTTTTGTGTGAAAAATATAATTATCAAACTCCTGTTTTTTTGACATTCAATCAAGCACGAAACGAAGGTATTAATGTTCTAAAAGGTGCTGCTGCTTTTCCTGTTTATTATACATTATTTTGTGCTTATCATCGTCAGACAAATGAAAAAATTTCATATGATGAATATAAAAAATTATCAGAAGAAGAACAAAAAGAATACCGTTTAGCAGCTTATACAAAATATTTCCAAGTTTTTAATTTAGACCAAACAAATTTTGCGGAAAAATATCCCAATAGATGGGATATATTAAAGGCTAAATTTTCAGGAGAGGAACAGCCACAAGAAGAGAAAGAAATGTATGTAAATCCAATACTTGATGAAATGAATAAGAATCAAAATTGGGTGTGTCCTATTCAAACGGTTTCTAGTGATAGTGCGTTTTATTCAATATCAAATGATAGTATTACTTTACCTTTAAAGAGCCAATTTAAGGACGGAGAAAGTTTTTATGGTACAGAATTACATGAAATGGGACATAGTACAGGTGTTAAAAATAGACTAAATCGAAAAGGATTTTATGAAAATGATAAATTCAATTATGGACGTGAAGAACTTGTAGCAGAATTAATATCGGCTTTGTCTGGTGTATATTTGGGTATTTCTGTAACCGTCAGAGAAGAAAATGCGGCTTATTTAAAATCATGGTGCAAAGCAATAAAAGAAGAACCTAAATTTTTATTTACTGTATTGGCAGATGCTATTAAAGGTAGTAAGTTCATAGCCCAGCATCTAAATATAAGACTAGATGTGGAAGAAGTAGAAGAAGAGAAAAATACAAAGGTTGCTTAAAGATTCCTCCCTCCCAAATGGGGGGGAGTTCTTTTTTCAAACGCCAAAAAAGAACCAAAAAGGCTTAATCGCTTCACTTTGTTACGCTCCAATAGTTTCGCTATCAGTAAACCCCACCCACCCTTCTAAGGTATGTTTCTTTATCCCTTCTGCAATCCTTAGTAAAGTTCCACTACCTTTTAGGTAACTCCACTTTAGTAAGCATTACAGAAGCGGAAACATGCCGCAAATTAAAATACATTCTCACTTTGAGAATACATTTTAATGCGTCTTATTGTCTAACCCAATAAGAACTATAGGGAAAGAAATTGATACCATCCTTTTTCTGGTTCCGGCACTGATGGGCGTATATAGCATGATGAAATGATACCGAATTATCGTTCCTAATACACCCTGAAGAACTCCTTTTTGATACCAAATACAAAAAGCTGCTGGAAGCCGGACACAAAAATTGATACCATAAAACTATAGGGAAAAAGAACAAAGACAAAACACTATATATATAAATAATATATGAATATATAAACCTATAAACATATAATATATGATTAATATACTCCACTTCCAGAAAGAGCAACACGAAAAATCTTCTTTTCCCTAAAGTTCCTTGTGTCGTTTCTCTCTATATCTGAATACAGGAAAACGGCTGCATCATAAAAGAAACGATACTGACACCATTTAGGAACTATCGCCCATCAGCAAAAGGATTGCATCTAATTGATACCTTTTCTGCCAGTATTGGAGAAAAGCCGGAAAGGAATTTGATACCGTACTTTTCCCGGTTCTCCCGGACATGGACGAAAAAAGAACATTATTATGATACCAATACTTTAGGGAAAAATAAAACTTCGGCAATCTATAAGCCTAAAACTATTTTTAACAAAAATAATTGTCTTAATATTTGCGACATTTATAGAAAATCACTATCTTTGAGTATTGAAAATAAAGAGATAAACAAACCTTTAAAGCTGGTTTGGCTGCCAGTATAAAGAACAGCAAACAAAATTATGAAACATTGCTTCTTAAATCCATTTCATAGCCAACTGTTAGGGTTATTTTTCAGTATTAATTCATTAATCATTCTTTTATGAAAAAAGAGTTTACATTACGCTTAGACGATGCAGCCTGTGCAGAGTTGGAAAATTTAAAAAAATTATCTGGTGAAAAAACAGATGCTAAAGCTATTAGATTTGCCATTCAGAATTATGCACAATTGAATGATAGGTATATTGAAACACAACGGCAAAAAGTAACGTGGAAAGATAAATATACAGCGTTAAATAAAGCTGTTGATGATTACGTGTCTTCTTTTGAAGCATTGAAGAAAGCTACAGATTAATAGTCAATTAATAGAAATGTGAAAGGATTAAATTTATGATTGGAGTAGAGAAAAATATTCAAATAATTATTGCGATTCGCTAAATCTTGTTCTTAAACTGTTTCCAGAGATTGACAGGGAAAAGTTAGAAAAGGAATTGGATAAATAGTTTGATAGTATTTATGAACAGTAATGAATATAAAGAGATTGATAAACGAAGTCGGAAGCTCGTACACCTCATATAGGCAATATTGCGATAAAGTAGCGATAGAAGCTCAAAAGTATATAGATTGGGACAACGATATAGGTTGTGAATACTTCCCTTCTGATGGAGTTTGTCTTACAACGACAGACGCATATGTTTGTCCGGCTACTGCTTTCTTTGGAGTAATCAAAGAGAAAGGACAGATTTCTCAATCGGAGTTTAAAAGTATTTGTGTATAACTAGATTATAAATAAACAATGAAGATATGAATAATGAATTTATTGATGGTATTTGGTTTGCTGTTCAGCATATTGTAGTAGTCAGAGATATGCCAGCAATCGCAATAGGGATAATTAAGGAATCGAATCTTTCCATTGATGATTGTAAGGCTGCGCAAAAAAGGAGTGGTTCTTTTCACAATCAGATGATGAAGTTTATTGAAACAGAATTAGCGTAAAACAAATTAGATATGAGTAAAAAAAGAACAATGCAAATAGACGTAATTGAGGAAGTAAAAGGAACTCAATTCATGCAATGCAAACTGTATATAGATGGCAATGCGAGTGTTATTCTTATGAATAAATTCGATTATGAAAGGCTGTTAAGCGATAGTTTTTTTGTGCGTGATGGTAAAAATCGGGATTCAGCCGGAGTGTTGAATACTACTAACACTTTCATCGAACAAGATTAATATTTAAAACCAGAAAGAAAATACCTGTCATGAATAAAAAAGAAAAGAATTTTGCCACATACAAGGAATTTGCAAAAATGCTTCGGGAAGTGGCAAACATATACTCCAAACTGGGTGACGAACCTTTGTTGGAAGAAGGATATGAGTATGACGCCATTAGAGATGCCGTTCAGTATGTAACAAACAAGCACGACTTTTCGTTTTTCTTACTGCCCTGGAGAGAGCAGTTCCGCTCGATGCCCTTCGATGTGACGAAGCGAAAAAAATGGGCTGATTATGTTGCTGAATGCCATGCCAAGGGAAAAGAAATAGATTACGATAATTACGATTGGGATAAATGATTATAATTTTATCGAATTGTGTTAAAGGGAATGGATGTCATATAATCAAAATATAGATAGAATGTTTATTGAATATAAGGTATATCGTAAGATGTCAGATTTGAAGCCTTTTATATCTAGGGATGAACTCCCTTCTTGTCAGATGATTGGAAAGAAAAAGTTTGTAGGGAAAAAAGCAAAAATAGAGGCTATTTATAGACTTACAGGGGAACGTTTACCAGAAGACTATACAACAGAGCAGGTAAACAGTTACCTTACTGTAGAGCTTTTTAATACATCTTTATGGCATAAGTACAGGAAGATTTATAATGAAGTTTCTAATGAAAAAGAAATTGTTATTGAGAATTATAGTTATCAATATACATTAGTTGTAGAATTAGCAAATAAATCAAATCCACCATTGGATGAAGGGAAGATAATACATTTTGTTATGTGCGAACTATTAGGAAATCCTTGTGAAATGTATAAAGGGATGAAAAACCCTATAATTTCTTTACGAAAAGATTATGATAGATAAAGCAAAAACATTAGATGAATGCTTTAAGGAACTAATCCTTAAAAGAGGTTGGTCTAAAAATAGTCCATATGACCGCCGAACTGCATCAAGGCATAAAAAGTTATTCCTTGAAGGAGCGTTGCCTGATGAATTTAAAAGAATATATTTGCAAAGTGCTGGTTATACAATAGTGCAGCCGGAGCTTTGGCGACAGGAATTATAAAACAGAGAAAATGAACTGGAGGAACATAATAAGAAATCTATTAGAAGTTATCATTGCTATATTTAGAATGATTCTCATAGGGCTATTTTATATAGCCAAGTTTATGTTTATGTTCTTTATTCTACTTTTTTTTGGTGTATTAATCAGTCAAAATAATAAGCGATGGTAAATAGAGAAATAAAAGCCCGAAAACGTGCGTTGAAAGAAGAAAAAGAAGAAATAGACGGTGAGATTGTTAGAATTAGAAAAGGGCATCCTCGTACAAATCTTCCTGTGGAACTCCCAGAAAATCCCACATGGCTGAAACAACCTAATGTGGTTACATTAATGGCTGGTGATTTTAAGACAGTACAGATTAGAATCTTAATAGCTGTTATAGAGAAATTACAGAATGTCATAGAATTAAGTATTCAGCATCTAGATAAATATGGTACATCTATTCCATGCGAGCAATTATCCTTATTTCAAGAATATTCAGACCGTATAAGAGTAGATATTGCATATCGGGATTTGGGCGTTAGTCCAGACCAATACAAGGAAGTAAAAAGTATGGTTCGTAAATTAATCAGTATTCCTGTAGAGTTTGATGTCAAAGACCCCATAACAGGTGAGGAAAGTTGGTCTATTACTGGTTTATTTACAAAGGCAAATATACCTAAAACTCCTTATTCAAGAGGTTTTTCTTTAGAAATGGATAGAGAGGTCGCTAAAGTTTTCATTAATGTTGATAGAGGCTTTACACGCTATATAAAAGAGATAGCCTTAAGAGCGCAAAGTAGATATACAATAAGAATGTATATGCTGATTAGTTCGTGGAAAGAAAAAGGTGGTTTCTCTATTTATGTGGATAGATTTCGGAAATTCTTAAAACTAGAGGATAAATACCCCGAGTTTAAAGATTTATATAGACGTGTAATACGCCCTGTTTACGAAGATTTGTTTGAACAGGCTGATTGCTGGTTTGAAATGGCAGAAGTTTATCGTAATTCAGGCGATACACAGCCTTATAAACTTAATTTCAAAGTTATTAAGTCTGCATTATCAAAGAAGGAAGAAGAACTATTAAAAGGACAAAAGAAGATGATAACGAATTTTTGTTCTTTGCACTTTGCAATGAAGGACGAACATTTGCAGCAGTTTATTCCACAGATTACCTTAAACAACTATAAAGCAGTAGTAACTAAGATGCTTTATCTAGGCGAATATGTTAGAGATAACTGGAATAAAATTTCAAATAAAGCAGAATATTGTTTATCCGTATTATTAAAAGAGGTAGAAATACTCCCCGGAATGATTGGAGAAGAAAAAGAAGATGAATAAAAGTTGGGTTTTTGTCCCTATGGATGGTGTAAAAGTTGGGTTTTTGTCCCTAAGAAGTTGGGTTTTTGTCCCTAAGAAGTTGGGTTTTTGTCCCTAAGAAGTTGGGTTTTTGTCCCTAGCTTTTTGTGATTAATCGTTGATTTTTAAATAGTTACCTTTTCATTTTAAAGGGTACTACCATCACTAACTGATAAAAAAAACCTGATAATCATACCAAACACAAAAAAGGAACTTTTCTTATCACCTAAACCTCTAAAAAAGGAACTTTTCTTATTATCTTAACACAAACTTTAGGGAAAAGAACAAATATTAACTAAAAAAGGCTCTATATGATATAACTACTCGAATGAAAGTTGGGTTTTTGTCCCTATCTAAAAAAAGCGTATTTTAAAAAGTTGGGTTTTTGTCCCTATGTTCTTTTGATATAAAACTATAGGGAAAAAGAACACAGATAAAACACTATACATATAAATAATATATGAATGTATAACATATAATATATAAAATATGCTTCACTTCCAGAAAGAGCAACACGAAGAATCTTCTTTTCCCTAAAGTTCTTTGTGTCGTTTCTCTCTATATCTGAATAC
>NZ_JADMQH010000035.1:0-17476 GCF_015559655.1 Bacteroides sp. 1001136B_160425_E2
TGGACAATGTTGCTTGACATATATATCATTTATAAGACTGTGGCGAATGTGATTGTGGGGGAGAAGAATGCGTATTAAGATGGAAAATCATAACAGTAAACGATTAGTTAAAAATACGCTATTATTATATGTGCGCACAATTATAGTCATGTGTGTCAGTTTATATACATCAAGAGTAATTTTAGATGTATTGGGAATAGAAGATTATGGTATCTATAATGTGGTTGGAGGATTTGTTGTGATGTTTTCTGTTTTTTCCGCATCATTATCAAATTCCATTACACGTTATATCACATTTGAATTAGGATGCCATAATATGGAAAGGTTACGTACAGTCTTTTCTATGAGCCTTAATATACAAATAATAATTTCTCTTATAATAGTTCTGTTGGTAGAATTAGTAGGTGTATGGTTTCTAAATTATCGATTGAATATTCCATCGGATAGACTGTATGCTGCAAATTGGGTTATACAGTTTTCGTTATTCACATTTGTTGTCAATCTAATTAGTTTACCATATAATGCTTTAATTGTAGCCTATGAAAAGATGGATATGTTTGCATATATATCTTTATTAGAAGCATCATTGAAATTAGGTGTTGTTTATTTATTGTTCATGTCACCTATTGATAAATTGATTTTTTATGCATTTCTTCTTGCCTTGGTTTCATTATTGATACGTCTGATCTATGGTTGGTATTGCACACATAAATTTACAGAGTGTAGATATGTATTTGTGTTGAACAAATCATTGTTGAAGAATATGTTAGGTTTTGCGGGATGGAATTTCTTAGGGACCGGAGCTTATTTAACAGGTACAAATGGAGTGGATATATTGTCTAATATGTTTTTTGGCGTTACGGTAAACGCTGCTCGTGGAATCGCTAATCAGGCAGGTAATGCAGTTCGGCAATTTGTTAATAATTTTGCTACTGCACTTAATCCCCAGATTATTAAAACTTATGCAGATAATAATCTTGATATTTGTTTTTCTACGGTGCGTCAAGGAGCTAAGTATTCATATTGTTTAATGCTTTTTTTTTTCATACCATTTGTATTAGAGGCAAATTATATACTTCATTTGTGGTTGAAAGAATTTCCAGATCAAACAGTTGTGTTTTGGCAGCTAACGATGTTGGGAATATTAGTGGATCTTCCGGGGGCTCCTTTAACAATTCTTGCCCAAGCCATAGGTCATATTCGGAGATACTATATATATATGAGTTTAATAGGAGCGCTTGTATTTCCAATTTCATACTTTTTATTTTATTTGGGATGGCCTGCATATTCGGCTTATGTAACATATATTGTAATTTACACTTGTCTTGTTTATGTACGTCTTATTCTTATGAATAAACAAATCGGTTTTCCTATTAATATTTTCTTGAAGCAGGTGATAGGGCGCATCGTTTTCGTTACAGTATTGTCGTTTATATTGCCGATAATACTAATTAATATTATGGATGAAGGATTTTTACGTTTGATATCAGTGGGATTTGTGAGTACTTTATCACTAGTAGTATCTATGTTTTATATAGGTATGCAGAAGTCTGAACGTGTAGAGGTGATAGGCTTTATAAGGAATAAGTTATATCATATTTATAGCAAGGAATAATAGATGAAAGTTCGTATCGTTACTTGGCTTGGAACAGGTAATTTTGGTACCAGTTTGCAGTCTTATGCATTGCATAAGAAGCTGCAAGAAATGGGGTATAGTGTATCTATTCTCCACTATTTTACCCTTGATGATTTTACTTTTCGAGGGAGGATCTATAAATGGTTGATGTTGGGTCGGACTTTATTATCACAGATGCTCAAAGGGGAGTATTTCTCAAAAAAACAGAAAAAAATACGCAAGTTTAATAAACAGAATTATTGTCATCAGATAATTAAGACTAATAGACAGTATAAATGTTTGCTTCAAGAAACGAAGACATTTATTACTGGCAGTGATCAGATTTGGAATTGTTACCATGGTTTTGCTCCTTTCTATTTTTTAGATTTTGCGGGAGATGTCAAAAGGATGGCTTATGCTTCAAGTATGGGTACGAGTGATTTCCCTTTGGCGTATAAGTCAGTTGTAAAGGAATTGCTTGCAAAATTCAGCCATATTGGTGTGCGTGAAAAGACTGCTGTTCCCATTATTAGTGAATTGCTGGAAAGAACTGATATTGTTCAAGTGTCTGACCCGACTTTTTTGCTTTCATCTACTCAATGGTTGGATTTTGCAATGACGGCTGATATTGAGATTGAAATACCGTCTCGTTTTATTTTGTGCTATTTTGTGGGGAATAATCGTTCGTATCAGCAGCAAGTGGAGGATATAAAACAGCACTTAGATATAGAAAAAGTGATTCTTATTCCGTCTTTGGAAAATAAATATATGCAATTACCTTATGCACAAATATACAAAGCTGCCGGACCTAAGGAATTTGTTCGTTTACTGTCTTGTGCTTCTTTCATTTGTACAGATTCTTTTCATGCGATAGCACTTTCTATCAATTTGCAGAAAGATTTTATCGCTTTGAAACGTTTTCAAGATACAGACGAGAAATCTCAAAATTCGCGTATTTATGATGTTCTTGAGCATTATGGATTGGATCATCACATATATGAGAATAAAGATTTGAAACTTTATCAACCTATTTCTTATGAGTTGATAAACTTAAAAGTGATTCATGATCGAGAAGAATGTATCGCTTATCTAAGAAATGCTATTGAAGAATAATTAACCAATGCTTTTTTATGAATAATAAGGAGAAAACACTTAAACACAATAATTTAAGAAAATCGAATTTTGAATTATTGAGACTGGTAGCTATGTTTTTGATTATCTGCCACCATTTAGTTATTAGAAGTGCACAAACTTGTGGTTATACTCATCCTTTTAATATAAATGAAGACGTTTTAGTGGGAGGTATTGGATTGATAATCAATAGTTTATCAATTTGTGGTGTGAATCTATTTTTATTGATCAGTGGTTGGTTTGGTGTAAAAAGAATATGGTCACAAATAGTTCGACTTATTGTTGATTGTGTGATATATTGTTTGATAGCAAATTTGTTGTGCATTTTTGTGTTTGGATATCCGTTCAGTTGGCATGAATTATTTTTTAGCTGCAATTTTCTTAATAATTGGTTTGTCACGGCTTTTATTATGTTTTTGCTTATGATTCCATTAGTAGAACGGGCACTTGAAAATATAGATATAAAGACATTGGGCAAATTCATTATTTTATTGACTGTTTTTAATGTTTTGTTCGGATATTGTGTGGGGGTATTGAATACTAATGGATATAATGCTATAAATTTTGTTTATTTATATGTAATAGGACGTTATTTGAGATATTGCAGTTCGTATCCTTTTTACAAAAAATGGGCATCACATGGCTATATACTGTGGTTGTTGTGTGTGATTCCTTTAGTTATAGGCTTTTTATTATTGACTCATTTTGTTCCTTGGCGAGAAAGTTTGTCTCAAAAGTATTTTGGTTATAATAATCCATTTGTACTCTTATCTGCTGTTGGATTCTTTCTTTCTTTTTCTGTTATACAGGTGCATAATTTATTGATTAATAAATTGGCTAAAGGGGTATTTGGTGTATTTCTTTTGCATACGACATCTATTTTTATCTATTATAGGGTTACTTATATTAGGACTTTATATGAAGAGCATGGCTATGTTGCTTTGTTGGTTGTAGCATTATTGATATTTGTTATAGGTTCTTTTATAGCTTTTTTTGTAGAAAATTTTAAATCACTATTTGTAGAAAAGATAGGAAAATTGAAGAAAGTAAGAAGAGTTAACTCTCCATTCGAATGATATTTTTGAAAGTTTTATAAATAACATAAAGTATAAAGATGAATACTCATTATTCAAGTGAAAAAGGGATACAGATTCTTGTTAAGCTACTTAAAGAACATCATATAAAGCGGGTTATTACTTCGCCAGGTGGCACAAATATGATGTTGAATGCTTCATTAATGTATGATGGAAGTTTTGAAATGTATTCATCGGTAGATGAACGTTCTGCGGCCTATATGGCTTGCGGTATGGCAGAAGAATCGGGTGAACCCGTTATGATTACTTGTACAGGAGCAACAGCAGCTCGTAATTATATGCCTGGATTAACAGAAGCATACTATCGTAAATTGCCTATTCTGGTAGTAACAGGGACCCAGGATTTACGTCGTTTGGGCAATCTATATGACCAAGTAACCGATCGTAGTGTACATCCGAATGATATTTTAACGTTTAGTACTTATATACCTACAGTTCGTGATGATAAAGATGCTGATAGTGCTGCTCTGAAAATCAATCAAGCGATTTCGGCTTTGACACTTCACGGTGGAGGGCCTGCGCATATAAATTTGGAAACGGTGTATAGTTGTGATCTTTCAGTGACTTGTCTGCCTTCTGTAAAAGTAGTAAAACGTATTTCGTATGATGATGAATTACCTACATTACCGCAGGGGCGGATAGCTATATTTATAGGTTCCCATCGAGCGTTTACTGAAGATGTAACAATGAGTATTGATCGTTTCTGCGAAAATCACAATGCTGTCGTTTTTTGTGATCATACAAGTGGTTACAAAGGGCGTTTTCGACAGTTGGATGCACTGCTTTCCTTGAAAGGAGCTAAATGTTTGGATAATATTCGTTTACTGATCCATTTAGGTGAAATTTCAGGCGATCATTTCAACATGGGGGCTTGTGCTAAAGAAGTCTGGCGTGTAAATGAGGATGGGCAATTGCGTGACCGTTATGGTAAGTTGACTTATCTTTTTGAAATGAGTGATAAGCATTTTTTTGAATCCTATGCAAACAAAGATTGTTGCCCGGGTATTTCTTTTATACAAGAATGTAGGGCAGAGTATAATAAAATGTATGATGAGTTACCAGAACTTCCTCTTTCCAATGTGTGGATGGCAAAAACTTTGGCTCTTAAAATACCGGAATCTTCAATTATTCATTTTGGCATTCTGACTTCGCTTCGTTCATGGAATTTCTTTGAGGTATCAAATTCAATCCAGTCGACAAGTAATGTCGGTGGATTTGGTACTGATGGTATATTATCTTCTTTGTTAGGAGCATCGCTGGTTAATCCAAACAAGCTTCATTTTTGTGTTATAGGTGATTTAGCCTTCTTCTATGATATGAATGCGCTGGGAAATAGACATTTGGGTAATAATTTACGTATTCTTTTAGTGAATAACGGTAAGGGATGTGAGTTTACTCATCATCTAAATCCTGGTCATATATTTGAAGAGGATGTAAATCAATATATTGCAGCAGCTGGACATTATGGGAATCAGTCACCAACACTGGTTCGTGATTACGCGCGTAATTTAGGAATAGATTATCTTACAGCAAACACTAAGGAGACTTTTTTAGCAAATATAGAAGCTTTTGTCAATCCGGTTATTAATAAATCCTGTGTTTTTGAGGTTTTTACTCGGGATATTGATGAGAATGAAGCTTTGAAGATAATGGCGAATGTAGCTTCTATGAAACATCAAATTAAAGAGGGGATAAAAAGTATAGTTGGTGAAAAAGGGGGTAAGTTTATTAGAGACTTGATAAAGAAATGAAAAGTTGCATTGTTGTTATTCCTGTATATAAAGCTGATCCGAAAGGAACAGAGGTGGCGTCTTTTAGACAATGTATTAAAGTTCTTAAGAGTTTTGACTTATGTCTAGTAACTTATGAGGAATTGGACTTAACTGTCTATAAGGGAATAGCAAAAGAGTATTCTAAAGAAGTTAAGGTTAAGTGTTTTGAACGTCACTTTTTTGCTTCTGTAGCAGGTTACAATAAGCTGTGCTATAATATTGATTTTTATTCGGCATTTCGTAATTATGATTACATGCTAATATATCAGTTAGACGCGTGGGTATTCCGTGATGAATTGCAAATGTGGTGTGAGAAAGGATATGATTATATTGGTAGTCCCTTTTTTAAGGATATATCTTCTAAAGGAACATATTCTTTGTATAGTAAAGAAATGTTAGGTGTAGGTAATGGAGGCTTTTCTTTACGTAGAATACAATATTGTATAAAGTTGCTTGAGAGATGGAAATGGTTCCCTTATTTAACTCCAGGCTATTTATGGAAAATATATTCAGCAGAAAAGTTAAGAGGGGGCTGGAAGAAATTTTATTTGTTTCCTTTTGTTGCTTATATAATATTTTTAAAGACACTAGGAGTCAGGAATACATCGAATCATTTTATTAAATCGGGTATAGTAAATGAGGATATCTATTTTAGTGAATGGGCATTACATGCGTGGGGAGTAAAAGTAAATTTGCCATCGTGTACGGAAGCTTCTTTATTTTCTTTAGAAGTGAATCCATCTTATCTATATGCTTTAAATGGAAAATTACCATTTGGATGTCATGCTTTTGAAAAGTGGGAATTTGATACTTTTTGGAGTAAATACATACAAATAAGCATTTAATACTTCTGTATGTTTCGGGGGATATTGGAGGGATTATAAGGTCTGAAGTAGATAGGACGCAATATGTGATGTTTAATAAAATTTGGTAGATAATTGAGATTTTTTCTTATACTATTTTCCGGTCAAAAAAGATAGGTGAACGGAATAAGGATTTGAAATATGAAATGACTGGGGAATATGTACCGTTTTACTAGTGTTTTAATATGAATTTCTAATTTATAATGAGATCTATTAAATGTATTATAACAGGAATAAGGGAGTTGAATTTATTTTCTACTATATATCTTAATTTCATCACTTTTCCATTTAAAAAGGCGGTACGTTTTCCTATTCTTATATTTGGAAAGATAAGTATAAAGAATGCTCGAAAGGGAAAAATGGTTTTTAATTGTCCACTAAAAACAGGCACTCTTCAAATAGGGAAGTCTGGTTGGGGATTTCTTGATAAAAAGAACTGTCTTACGAAATGGAACATATCAGGTACATTATATGTGTATGGTAGAGCTTCAATTGGTCAGGGGTGTTGCTTAGAGGTAGGGGAAAAGGCTGTGATGATTCTTGGACGAGATTTTATTGTTACAGGTCGTTCCGTTATACTTTGTACTAATCGCATTACATTTGGAGATGAATGTCTCCTCTCATGGGATTTACTTATCATGGATACGGATTGGCATTCAGTGATTTCGACGGCTGATAGCAGAATATTAAATCCTTCCAAACCAATTAATGTAGGAAACCACGTATGGATAGGGTGTAGAAGTGTTATTCTTAAAGGAGTAAGTATCTCGGATAATGTGGTTGTAGCTGCTAATTCAGTTATCAGTCGTAATATAGATAAGGAGTTTGTAGTAGTGAAAGATAACGGTGTCTTGAAAAAGGATGTGAGATGGGAATACTAGGAGATATCGTGGAAATAGAAAGGTTAGAAGTTGCATCTGCCTGAAATATAATAATTAACGATGTAAGATTTTGGTCTTATGAGTCAACGATCAAAAGATACTTATTATAAATAAACGAATATATGTTTTGGCAAAAAATACAGAATTTTTATTTTAAGATTTTGTTTAAAATGGTAGGTCCACATAGGGCTGCTGAACTTATGAGGAGTAAGTTTTATTATCTTGGTAGAAATGTACAGTTATATTCGTGTAGTATACCAGAACCATATTTAGTTAGTATTCATGATAATGTAATTTGTGCTGCAAATGTAAGGTTTATAACTCATGATGTAAGTTGCTTTAATATAGCGCGGTATTTGGGGATTTCATTATCAGAAGTAGATAAGGTCGGTAGTATTGAACTTTTTGAGAACTGTTTTGTAGGGGCATATTCAATACTTTTACCTAATACCTCTGTTGGTGCAAACTCTATAGTTGCTGCAGGTAGTATAGTTACTAGGCATATTCCAGCCGGAGAAGTATGGGGAGGAGTTCCAGCTAAATTTATAATGACTACGGATGAATATGCAGAAAAAGTAATTAAGAATTGTCATAATTATCCGTGGATGGGTAAAAGATGCAATAATAGGGAGCTTATAAAAATGAGACAACAATATTTTTTTAGTAAAAATAAAGTCTAGTATTTTCTTTTGATAGATGATTTCTTCATGTTTGCATTGTAGTATTTAATAATTAGTTTAAGATTCTTATTTATATTCTAATTAGAAAGTGTTTATTAATATTGGGGATGATAAATGGGGGTAATATATTTATATGAGTGATGCGAATTAACCATAAAAAAATAGTCGATTATTGGGGAGTTTTAGTCATAATATTAGGGTCCGGATCATATTCATTTGCTCATAAGTCATATGTTCCAGCATTTATTGTAATGTTGTTAACTTCACTATTTTACCTTTATTATGATAAGCATGCTGTCAATAAACATCGTCTGCATACTTTAGGGTTCGTATATTGTTTGATATATGGAGGAATAATTTTTGTAAATAGGTTTATTATACATACAGATGTATTGAATCATAGCTGGGTGTCTTGGCTGTTTAATTTGATATTTTCTTTTGTTATAATTTGTCGTTATCCATTTTATGTCTTTAAAAAAATATATTTAAATGTTTTAACGGTTTTATCTATAATTAGTTTGATTGTTTTTGGGGGAATTGAATTGGAATTGTTTACTCCTCAAATAGTCAATAGACCCGGAGCTGAAGGGCAATATATGGAATTCTTTTTTCACTGTGTAGGATGGAACTTTTTATTTCATCGGAATGCTGGATTATTTCATGAACCGGGTGCATATCAATATTTCTTGAATTTTGCTCTTGTTTTTTTCATTCCGGAGATAAAAGAAGGAATATTGAAAAGGAAAGAAAAATGGCAAATGTTGGTTATTGTAATCACACTTCTTACAACTCTGTCTACAATGGCCTATATTGCTTTTTTAGGCATAATTTCATTGATTATTTTTTTCTCAAAATATGTAAGGGTACATAGGAGTTTGGGACCAATTGTTGTGTTGTTATTATTGGGATTATTTGTTATAGCGATAAATTCGCCAATAATTGCCCAAAAAATAGGAGAAAATGATGTGGGAGAAGAACATATATCTAAAGTAACTCGTGCTCGTGATTTAATAACTCAGAGTGAAATGACATTAGAACAACCAATTTGGGGGTATGGCATTGCTACAAAAAAATTTGCGAATCGAAATTACGGAAATACAGGAGGATGTATTGGCTTAGTAAATAACTCTGCGTCATTAGGGTTGCTATGGTTACTGATATTTCTTTGTTTTGCTTATAGAGGTATTAAACGGATGCAGTTAGGCGTTCCAACAATTCTTGTTTTATTTATATTTATTTTAATAGAGTGCAATGAGAACTTTGTGGATTTACCTATTACTTATCTATTTATCTTAAATTTTTTGAACTATCAACGTATTAATGTAGATACAAAAATAAAAAATAATGAAAGTGTGTAATATTGGATATATTCAAATCTTTACAATACTTAATACTTTGCTTTTGTCTGGGATAGCTTGGCTGATAGGTTGGCATATCAGTGCTATTCATTTTCCTGTTGCGTTTATATTAAGTGTTGTTATCCTGCATTGTTTTAGGAAGAATATAATCAAAGATGTGAGTATTAGCTTACTTTTGATGTTGTTCGTAATCTTACTATCAGCTATCATTCCTGACGGCAGTTATGACGGACAAGCTTATCATCAACCTATGATTTACGCTTTGTCTCATGGATGGAATCCTGTTTATGATAGTCACAATACAATAATATCAGATAACTGGGAAATGAATATATGGATAGATCATTATTGTAAAGGAATGGAGACTGTTTCGGCAACAATTGTGGCTATGACAGGAAATTTAGAATCAGGAAAGGCTGTCTCTTGGTTACTAGGACTGTCTTCTCTTTTTCTTATTTGTGATTTTCTTGGTAGGAGTGTTGGGGAGAAGACATTAAATTTCAGAAAAAAAATATTTTATACTCTTTGTTTAGCTTTACCTCCCATTTTTGCAACACAAGTGTTTTCATATTATATAGATTTATGTGGGTACTTTACTGTTGTTTGGCTTATTGTCGCTTTATATGGAATTTACAGTAGAAAAGCTATTTTAGATTATTTATTAATGAGTGCCGCAATCATTTTAGCTGGAAGTACCAAATTTAATATGTTATTTTGGGTTGGATTTTTTACTTTGATTTTTTTGATATTTCTTTTTGTACAAAAAAAATATAGATTAATGAATAGGGTTATAGCTGTAGCCGTTGGGGCGGTAGTCCTTACTATTCTAACTTCAGGTTTTAATCCATATATTACTAATACCATTGATCATTGTAATCCTATTTATCCTCTTGGAATTGGAGACAAGGATACTGAATATCTTAATGATGGTGCTCAACCGCTATTTTTGCAAAAGAAGAACCGTGTTATACAAATATTATATAGCTATACTTCTCGTCCTAGTAATATCCTTGATGGAAAATACATTCCACCATATATTGTAACAGAGAATAATATAATGAGTGCCGGTTCTCCTGGTGCTAGAATAGGGGGAGGTGGAATTGTATTTGTAGATATTTTATTACTTTCTTTTATATTGTATGCTATATCTAAAAGGAGTTCAATGTATAAGAATACTTGTATTTTTATAGGTGTGTTATTATCATCTTTGCTGATACTTCCAATGGGAAGTTCATATAGGTATGTGCCTTTTTTCTATATCCTCCCTATTGTGATTCTATTATATACTGAATATGCAGGATTTAAATATAATATTGGGAAGTGGTTGAGACGATTAGTGTATATATTACTTGTACTAAATGTAAGTATGGCTATGACGATTTCTCTAGGATATTCAATTATTAATAAATGTGTGACAGAATACTATGTAAAAGCTATACAGCAAACGAGTCCGCAATACTTTAGAAGTAAAAATTGGAGTTTCAATTATAAAGTTTTTAAAGATGAAATCATAAAGTATGATCCAACGGAAATTGGAGAAGATACGATAGATTATAAAGAAATTCCTTTTCAAAAAAGTATTCCAATATATGTTAATAGAGAAGAGTTGGATAAAACAAGGAAGGGATGGGTTACCAAGTTTTTGATTAAATAATTTTATACTATATGTATGTTCTATTTATGAATTTATTGAGGCTAATTAGACCACAGCAATGGCTAAAGAATTTATTTATATTCTTGCCGTTATTTTTTGGAGGACATATTATGGACTTGTCTTATATGTTTACATCTCTAAAAGTTTTTTTTGCCTATTGCTTTATAGCTAGTAGTATTTATTGTTTTAATGATATTTATGATCGTGAGTCAGATCGATTACATCCCAAGAAAAGGCTACGCCCTATAGCAAGTGGAAGAGTATCAGTGTTTGTTGGATATATACTAATGATGGTGATGTTTACTCTTTCTATAGTAATATGTCTTTTGCTTACTGATGAGATTGCTTGGAAAGTGATAAGTATTATCATGTTTTATTTTATAATGAATATTGCTTATTGTATTAAATTGAAACGAGTTGCGTTGATAGATGTGTTCATTATAGCAGTAGGTTTTGTATTGCGTATATGGGTAGGTGGGATTGCTACTAGCATTTGGATTTCTCAATGGATTGTGTTGATGACATTTCTTCTCGCTTTATTTCTTGCTTTTGCTAAACGTAGAGATGACGTTGTTATGTATGAGGAAAGTGGGGTAAAGGTTCGTTGCAATATTAATCGATATAACTTGCAGTTTATGAATCAGGCAATTACAATAGTGTCGGCTGTTACAATGGTATGTTATATTATGTATACGGTATCACCCGAAGTACAGGAACGAATGCATACCTCTTATTTGTATGTAACATCAATATTTGTATTAATTGGATTATTACGTTATATGCAACTAACAATTGTGGATGTGAAAAGTGGTAGTCCTACCAAAATTCTAATGTATGATCGGTTTATTCAATTGTCTATCCTTGGCTGGCTTTTAACTTTTTTTGTTCTAATCTATTTGTGATGAGTATGCCAAAAGGAAAAAAAACTATTGCCGTATTTGATTTTGATGGTACAATTACAACTAAAGACACTTTACTGTATTTCATTCTTTTTACAAGAGGGTATTGGGCTTTTATGATGGGATTCTTGTTGTATTCCCCTTTATTAATAGCATTTAAGTTAAGGTTGTATCCTAATTGGAAGGTCAAGCAAGCTCTTTTCTCATACTTTTTTGGTGGTATGAATTATAAGGAATTCCAACGGTGGGGGGAAATTTTTGCTGATGAAGTGAAAAAAATAGAGTGTGAATCGACTGTTGATAAATTAAAGGATCATTTGAAAAATGGTGATAAAGTGTATGTGATAAGTGCTAGCATAGATGATTGGGTTCGACCATTTTGCTGTTCGCATTTAGGAGTAACTGCTACTATAGGAACTAAAGTTGAAGTTGATCTTGATGGAAAATTGACTGGGCGTTTCTTAACGAAAAATTGTTATGGTCCCGAGAAAGTAAATCGTTTATTGGAAATAGAACCTGATAGAAAAAATTATTTTTTATATGCCTATGGGGACAGTCGTGGAGACAAGGAAATGTTGGAGTTTGCGGATAGAGGTATAATGATACAATGAATAATAATATTGTCTTATTAATTGAGGTTTATGTCTAATAATGTCTATTGTTGAAATTTACTAAAACAAATTTATATAATTTATATATTGTAACAATATGAATATCATACTGATTTTAGTCAGTGTTTTACTGAATTGTACTGCGCAGCTATGCATTCGTAAAGGTATGTTGCTTGTGGGGGAAACAGGAATGAGTAATATGATTACAAATTTAGGTGTTATGGTAACAAATATTTGGCTTTGGGGAGCTATGATTTGTTATGCACTTAGTATTCTTCTTTGGATGGCAGTTCTCTCAAAAGTAGAAGTTAGCTTTGCTTATCCATTCTTAAGCATAGGATATGTTGTAGCGGCAGTGGTGGGGTATTACTTTTTTGGTGAATCACTTTCTGTTATTCGAATTGTTGGCATTGTAATTATTTGTATTGGTGTGTATTTAATTTCAAGAAGCTAAAATAGTAATGAAGTATTATATTTTTGGAGGAAATGGTTTCGTTGGACGTTACTTAAGTAATGCATTGATTGAGCGTGGAGAGAATGTGGTAGTTTGTGATATCCTTTCTGTACTTGATGAATGTATTAATAAGAAGGCTGAGTTTATAAATGTAGACATTCGTAATAAGTCTGCTATAAGCAAGATTGATATAATGCCTGATGATTTGGTAATTAATTTAGCTGCGAATCAGTATCACACTAGAGTTCCCAAAAATCGTGAAGAATATTTTTATAATACTAATTATGTTGGAACTAAAAATATTCTAGAAGTAATGGAAGAAAAGAATTGTATGCGCTATTTGATGTTTACTACTGATATGACGTATGGTAAGCCGCAATATCTTCCAGTGGATATAAAACATCCGCAAAATCCTTTTGGCCCTTATGGACAAAGTAAAAAGGTATGTGAAGAAATATGTCGGGAGTATCGACAAAAAGGTATGGATATTACTATTTTTCGTCCTCGTATGATTAATGGGCCAGGTCGCTTAGGTATTTTGGTGAAGTTATTTAAGCTAATTGATATGAATTTACCAGTACCTACAATTGGTAATGGCAAGAATCATTACCAAATGATTTCAGTCTTTGATTGCGTTAGCGCTATTCTTTGTGCTATAAACAAAGGACTACCTAACAAAGAATATAACTTAGGCTCTAAGAATCCGCCTGATATTCGTACACTATTACAGAGGGTTATTACGTCGGCAAATAAACATTCTGTAGTAATTCCAACGTCTGGCAAACTCGTAAAGTTAGTATTAGGATTATTGGATAAATATGGTTTTACATTAATGTATCCCGAACAGTTCATGATTGCGGATGAAGAGTATATTTTGGATATTCAGGAAACTGAAAAAGATCTAGATTGGCATCCACAGTATAGTGATGAGGATATGCTGAAAGAGGCATATAAGATGTATAAAAAGAAAAAGTAAGATTTCGCATTCTCAGATATGAACAATAACCTTCCTCGTGTCTCAGTTATAACAGTTTGCTATAATGCTGTTTCTGCCATACAAAGAACTATATTGTCTGTACTTAGTCAGACTTATGAAAATATAGAATATATAATTATAGATGGAAAAAGTACAGATGGTACTTTGGCTATTATAAAGAAATATGAAAGTAGGATAGCTTTTTGGTTATCAGAGCCAGATAATGGCATATATGATGCTATGAATAAAGCTATTGATAAAGCCACTGGCGAGTGGGTTCTTTTTATGAATGCAGATGATGAGTTTGTTGATAATAAGGTAGTAGAGCGTTTCGCTTTTGTTACAAAAACTCATAAAAAATATGCTGCTTATTATGGTGATACGATTCTCCGTTATGGTATAGGAGAAAGACCAATGAGAGCTTTGGGATTGAAAAGTATGCGTTATATGATGGCTTTTTCACATCAAAGTGTGTTCATTCGAACTGATTTGATGAAGGAGAAAAAGTATTCTCTTAAATATAAACTTGCGTCTGATTATGATTTCCTACTTTCAAATTATCTTGCAGGGGAGCAGTTTTGTTATTTGAAATATTATGTTTCGAGAGTGAGGATTGATGCAGGTGCCAGTTTCTCACATTTTATAGAATCGAAGAAGGAAGTACTGCAGATTCATAAGACAAATGGATATGGAAGGTGGGAGGCTTATTGTTATTATTGGAAGGCGGTATTACGCTTTAGGTTAAGCAATATGCTAAAGAGCATAATCCCAAAAGGATTGATAAAATTGTTACTCAAGATTGAATAAATAATAAAAAGATTTGTAGTAGTGATGAGAATACTTGTTGTTTCTTTTTCTGTTAATGGTGCAATGGGGGATAATTTCTTCTTGCTAACAAGATTCTTTTCAAAAGAGCATGAAGTATTTGTTGTGACTAATAAAAATATTGGGTATGAACTATTAGGAACGAAGAATATATGCAACATCCCTTTTGATAGAAAAAAACCTTTAGATTTCGTTAATCCATTGTCATACTATTGTATTTATAAGTATGTTCATTCTCTCGATTTTGATGTGTGTTTCATTCATAGTCCGCATCCAGTGAACAGATTTATCTATAGAATAGTAGACCATGAAAAGATTATTTCTTTTGTTCATGATCATATTCTTCATTCGGGGGTTAGACAATTGGATGCTTATCTTTTGAAGGCTCAATACAAAGATTATTTTAAATATAGCGCAAAAATAATTGTATCATGTCATTTTATGAAAAATGATATACTGCGACTTGGGCTGATAAAGGATGAAGAAAAAATAGCAGTGAATTATTTGGGTTTAATAGAGAATTTAGTATATCCTAAAAATGAAAATAAGATTTTAGACATAGATGTGTTATTCTTCGGTAGAATAGAATATTATAAAGGTCTTGATATATTAGTAGAAGCGGGAAAACAGATGAAGAATGTGAAATTCATGATTGCTGGAAAAGGGGATATAAGTCAAATTTTCGGAATAGATTCGCTGCCGTCAAACTTTGAACATGTTAATAAATATGTGCCTGATAATGAGTTGGCGGGATTGATTCAACGAAGTAAAGTAATAGTATTACCTTATAGAGATGCCACAGGTACGCAGACGGTACAGAGTGTGTTCTATTATGAAAAGCCAGTGATAGCAACAAATACAGGTTGTTTTCCTGAATATATAGAAGATGGAGTAGATGGTATTATTGTACCAGCTTTAGATATTGTGGCCTTACGGCAAGCTTTGGAGAAACTTTTAGGAAATGATGAGCTAAGAAAAACTATGGGGAAAAATGGGTTCAAAAAACTTGCAGTGAAATTCTCTAATGATGAAATTTACAAGAAATACATTTCGATATTTGGCTCGATTTGTAAATAAGAAACAGTTCGAAATAGAATTATGAAAATTTTACATGTTGGTCAAATGATCGGTGGACTTGATATTTATATCCGAAACTCTATTGTATATGCAGAAAGTGGTTATGAATATGTTCTTGTTCATGGAGATAAGGACAATAACAAACCGATAGAGAAAGATGGGAAAGAAATCAAGGAGTATAGAATAAAACTTTATCGAGATTTAAATTTATGGAATGATTTGAAAGCTATTGTGCAGACTGTGAGGATAATAAAGAAAGAATGTCCAGATTTGGTTCATTGCCATAGCGCTAAAGGTGGAATTGTAGGGCGGGCAGCTGGATTCTTGACTCATACGAGAACTTTTTATACACCTCATGCTTTTTCTTTTTTAAGTGCACAATCCGTGGTAAAAAGAAATTTCTTTTTGTTTATTGAATGTATCACGAAATTTAATGCTTGTCTTCTGGCTTGCTCAGAGTCTGAAAAAATAATGGGAGTGAATATGGTGCATTATAAAAAAAACAAGGCTTTTGTATGGAATAATGCTGTACCTGATGCTATAAATGAATTGAAGAAAAAATGAGACAGGATAAATATATTTGTTATATAGGAAGACCGTCGTATCAGAAGAATCCTATTTTTTTAGTAGAAGTAGTGAAAGAGGTTCATACCTTACATCCAGAGGTGGGGTTCTGTTTATTGGGAGTAGGTTATTATTCACCTGATCTTGATAGGATGAAAGCAAAGATTGCTGAATATGGTTTGGATAAAGTTATAGAATTGTTTCCATGGCTTAGCCATAAGGAAACATTGGAATACGTAAAGAACTCAATGTTTTATTTGACTGTAGCTCGATATGAAGGGTTACCTTTGGCAGTAATTGAAGCTATGTCTTTAGGGAAAGCAATAGTTGCATCTGATGTGGTTGGGAATAGAGATTGTGTGGAGGATGGGTATAATGGAAGATTACTTCCTTTTGAGAAAGAAGTATTTTTGAAAGCTATATGTGAATTGCTAGAGGATGAGCAGAAAAGAGAATGGTACGGAGAAAATTCACGAGCTCTTTTTGAAAATAAGTTTCTGATAACTAATAGAATTAAAGAATTAGAAGCTATTTATCAATCATTTTGCTTATAAAATTGTTTTACTACCGAAGTGTAAGATGTGCATTTCTGTCCTATTAAATATATTGAGACTATCATTAAAAATGGGTGTAAAATGAAATGAATTAGTATATGAGTGTTAGACAAAATACGGTATATAATAAATGTTGAAAATGTTGAGATGTAATAAACACGTGAGTGTTTCGTATGTTGAGATGAAGAAAAATGTAGGTCCCTAGTTTCATGCTATAAAAGCATGATTCCCTACATTGTGGATCAGAAATAGCACGACGGTGCCTTTCTGATCTACGCCCTGACATCGGAGGTTAAAGCCGATGTGAATTTCCCACTATATCAAC
Organism: Bacteroides sp. 1001136B_160425_E2; assembly: GCF_015559655.1. Classification (NCBI taxonomy): domain Bacteria; kingdom Pseudomonadati; phylum Bacteroidota; class Bacteroidia; order Bacteroidales; family Bacteroidaceae; genus Bacteroides; species Bacteroides sp. 1001136B_160425_E2. Next base: position 17,334 of record NZ_JADMQH010000035.1, read on the forward strand.
TGTCTGTGAAGATCGTTGATATTTTTTTTGCTTACGTCAATTATAAAGTAAGCATCCGATAAAGGTGTAAGCATCCGATAAAGTACCCGTTTTCTCTGTCATATTTTCATAGCACCTTTGCCTGTGCAATATTGCATGAACTT
>NZ_JADMQH010000036.1:0-17062 GCF_015559655.1 Bacteroides sp. 1001136B_160425_E2
ATAATGGGAAGATTTATCAATCCCTTTACCGATTTTGGCTTTAAGTTTTTATTCGGCAGAGAGGTAGAAAAGGAGTTATTAATCGACTTCTTGAATGATTTGCTCGTAGGAGAGCATATAATTACCGACATCCAGTTCCTAAACAACGAACAGCAGCCGGAAGTAAAAACAGAACGAGGACTTATCTATGATATATATTGTAGAACCAACACGGGGGAACATATTATCGTAGAAATGCAGAACCGGGAACAGCCTTACTTTAAAGACCGTGCCCTTTTCTATCTCTCTAGGGCTATTACCCAACAAGCGAGAAAAGGGATTTGGAACTTTCAATTAGATGCTGTGTACGGAGTGTTCTTCATGAACTTCGTGATGGACAAGGATATACCCTCTAAAATCAGAACGGATGTTGTCCTTTCTGACAGGGATACAGGTAAGCTTTTCAATAGTAAGTTCCGGCAGATTTTTATTGAATTGCCGAACTTTAATAAAGAAGAGGATGAATGTGAAAATGATTTTGAACGCTGGATTTATATATTAAAGCACATGGATACACTTGATCGAATGCCTTTCAAGGCTCGCAAAGCCGTTTTTGAACGACTGGAAAAGTTAGCCTCCAAAGCGAATATGACCCAGGAGGAAAGAATGCAGTACGAGGAAGAATGGAAAGTGTACAACGATTATTTTAATACGTTGGACTTTGCAGAACAAAAAGGAATGCAAAAAGGTATACGAGAAACAGCCCGTAAATTGAAAGAATTAGGAGTGGATGATGATATTATCATAAAATCTACGGGTATTTCGAAAGAAGAAATAGAGAAATTATAATCTTTCTCCTATTATTAATAGACGACTCATGCATTCAAACATGAGTCGTTTTTGTTTATTCTTATATTTATATTAATCCGGTGTGAAAAGCTTCCTTCCCCTGATAACTCTTTTTAGTAGCTTAATTCCATTGCTTTTCGATATTCTTTTTTATATTTGCCTACGTTAATGAAGGAGATACGACAATTGAGAGATAAAATATTGATAGGATGCATATTGTGTCTGTTCTCTTTTATATCAAAAGGGGCAGCCAATAATTATATAATGAATCCTTATACCCATCAGGAAATCTCTGCCGACTCCATTATAGAACGTGTGATGACCTTTGCGCCTTTGTATGAAACGATAGTCAGCGATTATCGTGCGAACCTATATATAAAAGGTAAGATGGACATTCAGAAAAAGAATTTTATTCTCCGCTATGTACCTTCTATGTTTCGTTTGCAAAAGGGTGTTCGCGAATATCTGCTTGAAACATACAGTGACCTGCATTATACAGCTCCCAATATTTACGACCAAAAAGTAAAAGCCTCTCAAGGAACTGTGAGGGGAAACAGAGGATTGCCGGGTTTGCTCGAATACTTTAATGTAAATATCTACTCTTCTTCTTTGCTGAATGATGAACGCTTGCTATCACCACTGGCTAAAAACGGGCAGAAATATTATAAGTATCGGATAGACAGCGTAATGGGAGATCCTAACAATCTGGATTATCGGATACGTTTCATTCCCCGTACCAAGAGCGATCAGTTGGTGGGTGGTTATATGGTGGTCAGCAGTAACGTCTGGAGTGTTCGTGAAATTCGTTTTTCGGGAAGATCGGAACTGATAACATTTACCTGTTGGATTAAGATGGGAGATGTCGGCAAGAAAAATGAATTCCTGCCGGTGCGCTATGACGTAGAAGCTCTTTTCAAATTCCTCGGAAATAAGGTGGATGGTAATTATACAGCTTCTTTAGATTATAAATCCATCGAACTGAAAGAAAAAAAGGTACGTAAGAAAGAGAAGAGGAAATATAATCTTTCGGAATCTTTCTCTTTACAGTGTGATACGAATGCTTATAAGACGGATGCCTCTACCTTTGCTATCTTGCGTCCGATTCCTTTGAACGAAAGTGAGAAGAAACTATATTTCGACAATGCGCTTAGACGTGACACGGCTACTATACAAAAGCCATCCAAGAGTCAGGCCTTTTGGGGAACGATGGGTGATTTGATGGTAGAAGATTATAAATTCAATTTGTCCAATATCGGAAGCGTACGGTTTTCTCCGTTTATAAATCCGCTCTTATTCAGTTATAGCGGAAGCAACGGTTTGTCTTATCGACAGGATTTCCGCTACAACCGCCTTTTCAGAGGGGATAAATTACTTCGTATCGTGCCGAAGCTTGGATACAACTTTACGCGTAAGGAGTTCTATTGGTCATTGAATGCCGACTTTGAATACTGGCCGCAGAAACGGGGATTCTTCCGGTTGAACGTGGGTAATGGTAATCGTATCTATAGCAGTAAGGTGTTGGACGAACTGAAAGCTATGCCGGATAGTATCTTTAATTTCGATTTAATTCATCTTGATTATTTCAAGGACTTGTATTTTAACTTCCGCCATACAGTTGAGGTGGTCAACGGACTGGATATCAGTCTGGGTTTCTCTGCCCATAAAAGAACAGCAGTAGAGCCTTCCCGTTTTGTGATTACCGGTGATTATCCGATGCCGCCTCCGGAGTTTATGGATAAATTCAAGAACACTTATATCAGTTTCGCTCCCCGCATCCGGATAGAGTGGACGCCGGGACTCTATTATTATATGAACGGAAAGCGGAAGATAAACTTGCATTCTATCTATCCAACCTTTTCGGTCGATTATGAACGGGGAATTAAAGGAGTATTTAAAAGTACGGGCGAATATGAAAGAATAGAGTTTGACCTTCAGCATCAAATCCGGATGGGATTGATGCGTAATATTTATTATCGTTTCGGATTCGGAGCATTCACCAATCAGGATGAGTTGTATTTTGTGGACTTTGCCAATTTCTCCCGCCATAATCTTCCCGTAGGCTGGAATGATGAAATCGGCGGAGTATTTCAGGTGCTTGACTCACGTTGGTATAACTCCTCCCGTCGTTATGTGCGGGGACATTTCACCTACGAAGCTCCGTTCCTTATTCTCCGGCATCTGATGAAGTACACCCGTTATGTGCAAAACGAGCGTATTTATATCAGTGCACTTTCTATGCCGCATCTTCAGCCTTATCTGGAAGTCGGATATGGCATCGGTACGCATATTTTCGACGTGGGAGTCTTCGTAAGCAGCGAAAACTGGAAATTCGGAGGAATAGGCTGTAAGTTCACGTTTGAGTTGTTCAACCGATAGTTTTTCTCTTTCCGGTTGTTTTATCGAAAGATTATACTTATCTTTGTATAAGAGAGGATGAGGGCCGAATTTAGCATCAAAGAGGTGTAGTCGCCTCGTAAGCACAGGTATTTTTCCTAGAAAATAAATTCTAAGGTATAAATACCTAAATTTATTTTAGTAAATAACTCATCCTCTCTTCTCTTTGTTTATATACATAATACAAAATGGACGGAATTCTAATAACGATATTTATTGTCACTGGTTTCCTGATTTATAAGATGATTTCCTCAAGCAGGAAACAAGAGGGGTATAAAAGATGGAAAGCGACAGACGGTAGTAAGGAAGAAAAGACGACTAAAGTAAAATGGGGGCATGGAACTTGGCTTAGGCATGCTTTGGGAGCGACAGTTCCAAGAACACAGTATATTCAAAAGTATGATGAATCGGCTGTCGTCTGGTGTGCCAATCTGTTGGGAATAGAAACGGGACAGTTGAAGGAAATACTGCAAAATGTTTCTGCGCATTACCGGGAGTTTTGGATGAGAAAAAGAAAAGGAGGGTATCGTATGATCTCTGCTCCTAACAAAAAATTGCAATCCATTCAAACGACTATTAATTCTCGTATATTATCACCTGTAACAATGATTCATCCGGCAGCGATAGGTTTCCGGAACGGTTATTCTGTGGTCGACAATGCCAATCCTCATTTGGGAAAACGGTATGTGTTGAAAATGGATATTCATGATTTTTTCTTTTCTATACGGAGTCCGAGAGTGAAAAAGACATTTGAGAAGATCGGTTATCCGGAAAATGTATCTAAAGTATTGGGAACGTTGTGTTGTTTGCACAGACACTTGCCGCAGGGAGCACCTACAAGTCCGTCATTAAGCAATATCGTTGGTTATGAGATGGATAGGAAATTGACAGCTTTGGCGGCGGAATACGGATTGACTTATACCCGGTATGCCGATGACTTGACTTTTTCGGGAGATGTATTTCCCAAAGAGCAGATTATTCCCCGTATCAAACAAATCATTCGTGGTGAGAAATTCGAACCGAATCATAAAAAGACCCGTTTCGTCGATGAGCATGGCAAAAAGATTATCACGGGAGTGTCCATCTCTTCCGGTGTGAAACTGACTATCCCTAAAGCTAGAAAGAGGGAAATCCGGAAGAATGTCTATTTCATTCTGACAAAAGGTTTGGCAGAACATCAGCGACGGATTGGTTCGAGTGATCCTGTCTATCTGAAACGGTTGATTGGAGAGCTTTGCTATTGGCGGTCAATAGAACCGGACAATATCTATGTATCCGATTCTATTGCTGCCCTGAAACGTTTGGAGAAAGGGAATTAATCTAAATTTCTGTCACCTGAGTCTACCATTTAATCCACAATCGTAACCCGTTCGTTTTCAATTTTGGCATAATTCCTTTTTACGGCTTCGCGAATACCTCTTTGCATGGCAGCGTCTATGTTCGATCCCATGCGGGCAAAGCCAAATTGTTGTGCACATGCTTTTATCAAATCTGCCACAGGCAGGCTGATGGAGTCTGTCAACAGTTGTCGGATGGCATTGGCTATCTCTTCAGGAGCTATATCTGTCGCTTCCCGGTCGGAAACCGGACGATAAATAGAGTAGGAGATGCATTGCTCTCTATTTTCCCAGCAGAAAACAAGTCCTTCATGTTCGGTGCGATAGATATTCAGTGTATCTAAAGCCGTCTCTATCCGTGTTTCTACCCGTGTTCCCAAGCGACTGATTCCCCATTCGGACAGAATTTTCTTGCAAAGCAATGATTTGCTGACCGGAGCTTCATTCTCTATAATCTTCCGTATTTGAGAAGTGAGGATAGAATAGCTTTCGCTAAAGAAAAAGTCTTCCGGCGAATAGTTGCCTGGAGTGATCTTTGCCGATCGGTACTTTTGCTGTATTCTGTCTCGTGCGGAAGATGTGGAAGCAGTTTGCTTTTCAGAGGTGACAGGTGATGCTTTGAGTACAAATGAAATTTCATTGTTATTTCTTTGTGCGGTCGGTGTTTTGTCCACAGATTCTTTCTCGGCTGTCATTAGGGCAGGATCAATTCCGAAGGTAGTCTTGGCGTTAACCTTTGAACTCTTTTTCCGTGCGATAGCCTCTTGAATAGCTGCCATTACTTCGTCCGGTTTTTCCCACCAGTCCATAGTCCATATCCGGTAGATATCCCATCCGAGTGCTTTTAGTACATTGTTTTGTACAATTTCCCGGTCACGTGCGGTTTTGGTACGTTTATAGTTTTTGCCATCGCAGATAATACCTAATTGATAGTTAGATGTATTTTCTGTGTCAACGATACCTATATCTATTTTGTAACCGGAACATCCGATGTCTGTATGCACAGTGTACCCCAATGAACGCAGTTTATCGGCAATGATATTCTCGATGGAGGCTGCCGCTTCCGTTGATTGGGCTGTCACACTGTTGATTGTATTTCTGGTTCCCTTCTCCGCATATTCGAGGAAACGTTTTAGTCCGGCTACTCCGATAGAAGAAGTCCGGTTCAGGTCAATCATGTCCGCTCTTAAGGTGGAATAGATAATCATCTCATACCGGGCACGGGAAACGGCTACATTCAACCTTCTTTCGCCGCCTACCCGGTTCAGTGGTCCGAAATTCATGCTGACGCGTCCTTCTGCATCCGGACCGTAGCCCACAGAAAAGAGAATAACGTCCCGTTCATCTCCCTGCACATTCTCCAGGTTTTTGATAAACAACGGTTCGTCACATTCCAAAGCAAGAGTTTCCAGTTCGGGATGGAAGATAAAGAGGTCAGAAAGTAAGTCTTCTATCAAGGCTTGCTGGACGATGCTGAAACTCACTACACCGATACTTTTCTTTCTCAATTCCTCGCTTCTCAATCTTCTGGCTATTTCTTCTACCACCGCTTGAGCTTCCGCCCGGTTTTGGCGCGATTTGCCTTTATCATAATAACCGTCGATATTGACCATCCTGACTTTCGATTCAATGTTGTCCGGAGAAGGGAAAGTCATCAGTTTGTTATCGTAATATTCGGAGTTGCTGAAAGCGATGAGGCTCTCGTGCTTGCTTCGATAATGCCACAATAAATATTTTGAAGGGATAGACAAGGCAAGACAGTCGTCAAGAATACTCTCCAAATCTTCCATTTCAATATTATCTTCATCGACGGTGTTGACCGAGAAGAAGTTGGTGGGAGGCATCTGTTTCGGGTCCCCCACAATAATCACGTTTTTGCCTCGGGCAATGGCTCCCACCGCTTCATAAGTAGGCATCTGTGACGCTTCATCAAAGACTATCAAATCGAATTTATCAGCATCCGTATCAATGAATTGAGCAACGGAAAGAGGGCTCATCAGCATACACGGACACATACGCGACAATAAAGTAGGAATCTGGTCGAACAGTTTGCGGATGGATATGCCACGGGCATTGTTGCGGATATTCTTTTGAAGAATACCCACTTCAGAACTTTGGATAGCTTCGTGAGTAAAAGACGGAATGTTGGAAGCCAGTCGCGCAAACAATTCTTTTTTGGTCGTTTCTTCGAATTTGGCAGATATTTGTTTGTATTTAGCAATAATGTCATTGAATATCCTGCCGTTGAATAATTCCAGCGTAGGTTCTTTGGCAATGATATACTGAATAGCCGCCTGATAGAAACTCTTGCGGAACCTGTCTGTTAGTTGGTCGGTAGGGATATTCTTTTCCTTATATTCTGTCGCGATAAATCCGATTCCCAGCTTATTCAGAGTTTGGTATGCTTGTAACCACTGATACCAGTCTTTGAGCTTGCCGAGGTTATCTTTCCAAGTTTGGGCTTTTGATAGCGCGATTGTTATCCAGTCGGCCGAATGACTATAAAGCTCTTCTGTTGATACACCCAACGTGCCGGACAACTTCTTTTCAATAGCTGTGAGTGTATCCGACAACTGATACAGTTCATTGAAAGAGTGAGCATGCATATCTCTGAATGTTTGAATTCCTTCTGTGAGTTGTACAGACAAATTCTGTTTGATTTGTGACACTTTGGCAATGTCTTTTGCGTAATTCAACAAATGCGAATGAAGAGAAGTCATGTCATTGATAATCTGCTCAATGGCAGTCCAATCCTCATTCTTGCCGAATCGTCCGAACACGGAGGGGAGTTGGCCGGTGTATTTCTGAACAGCTTCAGCTTCTTCCTGATACCGGATAATCCGGTAAAGTAGAGGTTTGATATCTTCTGTTTCAATCGTTTTTAAAGCATAGATATGGATGGCCTTTCTGATTTTCCGCTGTCCGAAATATCTGGGAAGGAACCACTGATCGGATACCCGGTTCCATTCGGCTACCATCTGCTTTGCGTTGAGGGATAGAATCTCTTTAGTAAATCCGGCCTCTATTTCTTTTCTTTGTTCATCACGTTTTTGACCATGAACCACCACTTCACGATATTCATTCAGCGTTTCATTCAATAACGGCAGAGTCAGCAATCCCGGAGTCAGCTCCGGAATATCGAGTATTTTCCGAATGATACAGGCAATCGTTTGGAAATCCTTGCGTGTAGGATGTATATCCGTGTCTTTCAGAAGTATGGAAAATACATGCGACTTCTGCCGGATGGTATTTAATAAATCAATGAAACCGGTAAGTAATTGGGAGGCTTCTTCTTTACCGGCAGATGAATACTCGGAAATCGAGATACCTGTTAATGGATGTTGATAAGGGTGTCCACACGCATTGGCGGTTCTGACTAACGATTCGATGGCCTCTTCCCATTGCGCAAATGTATCTTTGTCCAATGTATCCAGATAGGGTTGTGGAATATCAAAACAAGCTTCGACGTCCACAGATTGATAATGGATAATGGCGTCGTATAGTGAGATTCCGAACGGATATTCTTTGTGTAGGGCTTCGATATACTGATTCAGTTCCGCCCGCAAATTCAGCAAACGTTCCGCTTCCTTTTTGAATTCTTCGGGAGGTGCCTGCCTGATAATTTCCGTTGTTTCTTTCAATTGTGAGATAACAGCGGATTTTTTTGTCTTGTTGGAATGAATTTCCAAACAGAACGGAGCTAAACCGATAGCCGCCAATCGGTTTTGAACAACGGAGAGAGCTGCCATTTTTTCCGCAACGAATAAGACACGTTTTCCTTTGTAAAGCGCGTTGGCGATGATATTGGTAATCGTTTGTGATTTGCCCGTTCCCGGAGGGCCGTGCAGGATAAAAGTTTTATCGTGTACAGCTTCATAGATAGCTTCCAATTGCGAAGAATCGGCAATGATAGGCAATACGATGTCTGTTGGTGACAGTTGTTTGTCCATATCCGTTGCGTCTATTCCTTCTGTTGCGGCTTCCCACTCTATCTTTCCGTTGATGAGGCTTGAAACAATTTTGTTCTGGACCAGTTTATTGGCATTATTGTGAATATCATTCCACATGATGAACTTGTTGAAAGAGAAGATGCCTAAGATGGCCTGCTCTTCCACATCCCATTTACGCTGGTTCTTGATACTGTTGCGAATGATGGAATAAATCAGTTTGACGTTGACGCCGCTTTCATCGGTGGGCAACGGGTCCAATCCCGATACGGTAATTCCGAAGTTTTGGCGAAGCATTTCTAATAACGTAATATTCATCATCGTTTCCTCTTCCCTGGAACGGATCACATAGCCTTTAGCTGCCGACTTACGGATGATTTCAACGGGTATTAGCAGGATGGGAGCGTAGCGGGGACGTTCGCTGGAAGGAGTCTCGTACCATTTCAAAAGTCCGAGAGCCAGATAAAGAGTGTTGGCTCCATTCTCTTCGATAGAAGTACGTGAAGAACGGTATAAATGCGTCAATGCTTTGCCTAAATCGTTCTCGGACAGATAAAAGCGCAGTCTTTTCTGCGAAAGCTCCGAGTTGATGAAACCAACCACCGGGTCAGACTCCGGTACGGAGGAATAAATGCCGAAATCTATCGCCGGGCTTTCCCAATCGGCAGGGCGGTGCAGGATGCGGAACTCTTCTCCGTCAGCCAATGCGTCTTCCAGGCAAGCCAGATTAGCCGGGATCAGTTGGAGCGTGTTCTTGGTAATCCGGATATTCAGCAGGTTGTTGCGAAGGCTCAAGTCCAGCAACCGCCTTTCCCACAACAGTTGTTTGGTGATTACGGTCTGGGTCTCATTGCCCGATAAATCATATGGATTGATACTTTGCGGAGTGGCATGAACGGTACTTTTCTGAATGTTGGTCTCTTTTTCTTCGACCTCCCATACCTGTCCGTGCAAAATACGTTGAGGGATAGGACGTACACCCGAATATCTCGCTCTCTTGATGTCTATTGCAAGGAGGAAGTTATTCCCGTCCGTCAACTTTCCGTTTGCTTTCTTCACCGCATCGTCGAAATCGGACGAATGTCCCATGTTCATGCAAGTCGTTTCAACCAAAGTAATGTCGTAGATTCCTTCCGCTGTTCTTTTCGTTAATAGAGAAACATCATCAATCGTAGGATCCGGAAAAGTTTCCGGTACCAGCCAGGCTCCGGCGAAAGCGTGTCCTTGAGTGATGATGATTAAAGCATTCAGCCCGATTGCCTCCAGACAAGAAGCATAAAGCAAAGCCATATCCAGGCAGGTTCCCAATTTCTGTGCCATCACAGAATCGGCTAACCGGACGCGCTGCCCATATTCTTCGAAACTGGCAGGAACGGTACTGTATATAATCTGTTGCTCCGCGATAGCTGTATAGATGGCAGCCATCTGTTTCCTCACCCTGTCCGGAGTTCGGCTTTGATATTCATCGAGAGACGGATTGTCAGTCCACTGTCCCAGGATGGAAGCAGCTCTTTTAATAATCGGCAAGATAGCCGTATGATTGGGAGTGATGAAAGCAGCCAGCATTTCGGGCAATACGTTGAGCCCGCCCCATTGGTCGTATGCCAGGATGTCGATAGGATATGTTTGGCAGAATATCGGTTCCGCTTCAGCGGTAATTTCAATTTTCAGGTTGCCGGATAAACGTTCGGTCAGTTGTGTGAAGTAGTTGGCGGACAACGTGAGATTGAATGACGACAGACCGACCGAACCGTTTGCCGGAATCTGTTCCACAGCCATCGGAGTGGCGTTTCCGAAAGTCGGTTCTGTCGTGATTGATACCTGAATGTCCTTCAGTGGGGCAGATGTCGTGTTCTCAATAGAAAGCTGATGAATGATCGATGCACCGTTTTGTTGTATCGCAAAATTAATAAGCGGTAAATAGTCGCATTGCACCTTGACTTTGTCCAATCTCTCGTCCATGGCAAAAACAGTATAAATTAAAAATTGCAATATTACAAAAAATACGGATATAAGTCTCTTTTCTTCTGCCATTCTTTTGTCAATCAAGAAAATATTTCTACCTTTGCGCCCGATTTATAGATAATATAATGTCTTATTTAATTAAAGTATTAAACAATTTTATTATTAATGGAAAACTTAAAGAACGTAGCTCCTATTGAAGATTTCAACTGGGATGCTTATGAAAATGGCGAAACAGTAACCAACGTTAGCCACGATGAACTTGAAAAAGCTTACGACGGTACGCTTAACAAAGTGAACGACCGTGAGGTTGTTGACGGAACCGTAATCGCAATGAACAAGCGTGAAGTAGTTGTGAACATCGGTTACAAATCAGACGGTATCATCCCTTTGAATGAATTCCGTTACAATCCGGACCTGAAAGTAGGTGATACAGTAGAAGTATACATCGAAAACCAGGAAGACAAAAAAGGACAGCTCGTTCTGTCACACAGAAAAGCCCGCGCTACTCGTTCTTGGGATCGCGTTAACGCTGCTCTGGAAAATGAAGAAATTATCAAGGGATTCATCAAGTGCCGCACGAAGGGTGGTATGATCGTAGACGTATTCGGAATCGAAGCATTCTTGCCGGGTTCTCAGATCGACGTTAAACCGATCCGCGACTATGATGTATTCGTTGGCAAAACAATGGAATTCAAAGTGGTTAAAATCAACCAGGAATTCAAAAACGTTGTTGTATCTCACAAGGCTCTTATCGAAGCTGAACTGGAACAACAGAAGAAAGAAATCATCGGTAAACTTGAAAAAGGACAAGTTCTTGAAGGAACTGTTAAAAATATCACATCTTACGGTGTATTCATCGACCTTGGTGGCGTAGACGGTTTGATCCACATCACTGACCTTTCTTGGGGACGCGTTAGCGATCCGAAAGAAGTGGTTGAACTGGATCAGAAGCTCAACGTTGTTATCCTTGACTTCGATGACGAAAAGAAACGTATCGCTCTTGGCTTGAAACAACTGACTCCGCACCCATGGGATGCTCTTGATACTGACTTGAAGGTTGGTGACAAGGTGAAAGGTAAAGTGGTCGTTATGGCTGACTATGGCGCATTCATCGAAATCGCTCCGGGCGTAGAAGGTTTGATCCACGTTTCAGAAATGTCTTGGAGCCAACACCTGCGTTCTGCACAAGATTTCATGAAGGTAGGCGACGAAGTAGAAGCTGTTGTTCTTACACTTGACCGTGAAGAACGTAAGATGTCTTTGGGTATCAAACAACTGAAACAAGATCCATGGGAAACTATCGAAGAAAAGTATCCTGTAGGTTCTAAGCATACTGCAAAAGTACGTAACTTCACTAACTTCGGTGTATTCGTAGAAATCGAAGAAGGTGTAGACGGCTTGATCCACATCTCTGACCTTTCTTGGACTAAGAAAGTAAAACACCCGTCAGAATTTACTCAGATTGGTGCTGACATCGAAGTTCAGGTATTGGAAATCGACAAAGAAAACCGTCGCTTGAGCCTTGGACACAAACAACTCGAAGAAAATCCTTGGGATGTATTCGAAACAGTGTTCACTGTAGGTTCTGTACACGAAGGTACTATCATCGAAATGTTGGATAAGGGTGCTGTTGTAGCTCTTCCTTACGGTGTAGAAGGTTTCGCAACTCCGAAACACCTTGTAAAAGAAGACGGTTCACAAGCACAGTTGGATGAGAAACTTGAATTCAAAGTGATCGAGTTCAACAAAGACGCTAAGAGAATCATCCTGTCTCACAGCCGTATCTTCGAAGATGTAGCTAAAGCTGAAGAAAGAGCAGAAAAGAAAGCTACTTCTGGCGCAAAGAAAGCATCTTCTGGTAAGAGAGAAGATTCTCCGATGATCCAAAACCAAGCTGCTTCAACTACTTTGGGCGACATCGACGCTCTGGCTGCATTGAAAGAACAGTTGGAAGGAAAGAAATAATCTGAACAGAATATTTTCTAATGAAGGCGCTCCCGTTTGGGGGCGCCTTTTTCTATTCACCATATCCTTCTTATCCTCTGCGTCCTCCGTGGTGAATAGAAAAAAAAGTTTCATCCTTTGCAAGATTGAATCTGAAATGCTTTATCTTTGCATACCATGGAAAAATTTGAGTTACATATATTGGGATGCGGTTCCGCTTTGCCTACCACGCGACATTTTGCGACCTCTCAAGTCGTAAACTTGCGTGAAAAACTATTTATGATTGATTGTGGCGAGGGAGCACAGATGCAATTACGCCGTTCGCGACTGAAATTTTCCCGATTAAATCATATCTTCATCTCTCATTTACATGGTGACCATTGTTTCGGATTGTTGGGGTTGATCTCTACATTCGGATTATTGGGAAGAACAGCCGATTTACATATCCATTCTCCAAGAGGACTGGAAGAGTTGTTTGCGCCGATGCTTGCTTTCTTTTGCAAGACTTTGACTTATAAGGTGTTCTTCCATGAATTCGAAACGAAAGAACCGATGCTCATTTACGATGACCGTTCGGTGACTGTAACCACAATCCCTTTAAAACATCGAATTCCCTGTTGCGGTTTCCTTTTTGAAGAGAAACAGCGTCCGAATCATATTATCAGAGATATGGTGGATTTTTATAAAGTCCCGGTCTATGAACTGAACCGCATCAAGAACGGAGCAGACTTTGTAACTCCCGAAGGAGAAGTAATACCCAATTTACGTCTGACCCGTCCATCGGCTCCGGCTCGTAAATATGCTTATTGTTCTGATACAATCTATCGCCCGTCACTTGCCGAACAAATCAAAAATGTAGATTTGCTTTTCCATGAGGCTACCTTTGCGCAGACAGAGCAGGCACGGGCCAAGGAAACTTATCATACTACGGCTGCACAAGCCGCACAACTTGCCTTGGACGCCAATGTGAGACAATTGGTGATCGGACACTTTTCAGCCCGTTACGAGGATGAATCTATTCTGCTTAATGAAGCGTCCGGCATTTTCCCGCAAACCATTTTGGCGAAAGAAAATCTGTGTATTGACGTTGATGGAGGAACTGTGTATGAGAAATAGATGCCTGCTTTGGGGAGCGGTAATCCTATTTATCGCTTGTCTGGCAGCCTGTAAAAAAGAGAAACCCCAATCTCCGATACCGGACTCACTGTCTTCCCTGCAAGAACTGTTCAACCCTGCTTATCAAATAGATGCCGACAGTATTCGTCTAATGATTCGTTCCTGCTTGAACGAAAACCCCATAACTCCTTGGGATTCGGCTTTGCTGGCCCATTATCGGGAAAAAGATGAATTCTTCTGGTTGAATGACTCGCTCGTGTCCGATAGACCTGCCACACAGGTGGCGGACTCTATGTTGTTCTGGTTGGGAGACATCTCACGGCATGGCATTAATCCGAATCTTTATCCTGTGGATAGCCTCCGTGAGAGATTGCAACAGATACGTTCTTTGAAGTTACAGGAAGGAAAGACAATGAACCGTCTGTTGGCAGATGTGGAATATCAGTTGACAGCCGCTTATCTTTCGTATGTGTGCCAGTTGAAATTTGGCTTCTTGCCTTCGGAACGCAGATGGAATGATTCAGTCAATCATATTCCCCTGAAGCATTGTGATGCTGCTTTTGCAAATGCCGCCCTCGATTCATTGCGCGCAAATCCCAATGCCGCTTTTCGTGGAGCACAGCCTTCTTCTCCATTTTATCGCAAGATGCAGGAAGAACTGGTTCGTGTGAACGCCTGGGGGAAAACAGACACTACGGATTATTACCGGGATCGTCTGTTGGTAAATATGGAGCGGGCACGTTGGCAATATGCATTGGATAAAGGACAGAAATATGTGATAGCCAATGTGGCGGCATTCATGTTGCAGGCGGTCAACGAAGAAACGGATTCTATTCTGGAGATGCGTATCTGTGTGGGAACTGTGAAGAATAAAACGCCTCTCCTGTCGAGCAGGATTTATTATATGGAGCTGAATCCGTACTGGAATGTACCTCAAAGTATTATCCGGAAAGAAATCATCCCTACTTATCGCAGAGATACGACCTATTTCACCCGTAACCGCATGAAGGTGTATGACAAGAACGGCTTACAAGTGAATCCTCATCAGATTAATTGGGCTAAATATGCAGGAAAAGGTGTACCTTATACGGTGAAGCAGGACAATAAAACGGGGAATTCATTGGGACGCATCATCTTCCGTTTCCCTAATCCTCATTCCGTATATCTGCACGATACTCCTTCCCGCTGGGCTTTCACGCGAAAGAATCGTGCAGTGAGCCACGGTTGCGTACGTCTTCAGAAAGCACTCGACTTTGCTTTCTTCCTGCTGAAAGAGCCGGATGAATTATTGGAAGACCGTATCCGCATTGCAATGGATATCAAGCCGGTGAGTGAAGAGGGGAAGAAGCTGCCCGTCAGTTCGGCCTACCGTGAACTGAAACATTATAGTTTAGAGAAATATATACCTTTATTTATAGATTATCAGACGGTTTATCTGTCTGCCGATAATAATTTGAGGTATTGTGAGGACATTTATAAATATGATCCGTCTTTACTAGAGGCAATGAACAACCTGAATTTGAAACCATAAATAAACATACAGATACAAGAGATTATGATTCCTTATAACGAACGCGAAGTTCTGAAACTCCTTCAGGAGGAGAGTACACAGCGGAAAGGATTTGAAATGATTGTGGCGCAGTATAGCGAGCAATTGTATTGGCAAATCCGCCGGATGGTACTGTCGCATGAGGATGCGAACGATCTCCTGCAAAACACTTTCATCAAGGCATGGACGAATATCGATTATTTCCGTGCCGAGGCGAAACTGTCTACCTGGCTCTATCGCATCGCACTGAACGAATGTCTTACCTTTCTGAATAAGCAGCGCGCTATGACTACCGTGGATATTGACGATCCTGAAGCTGCGATTGTGCAGAAGCTGGAAAGTGACTCCTACTTTTCGGGCGACGAAATACAGTTGTGTCTGCAAAAAGCTCTATTGACTTTGCCGGAAAAACAGCGTATGGTGTTCAACCTGAAATATTATCAGGAAATGAAATACGAAGAGATGTCGGAAATCTTCGGTACATCGGTTGGTGCGCTCAAAGCGTCATATCATCATGCGGTGAAGAAAATAGAGAAGTTTTTAGAAGAAATAGATTAAACCTTTTAAATTGGACGGTGTCTAAGAAAAAGAGAGGAGAAAAACGTATGAAAGAAGAAGATATCCTATTGAAGAAGCTTGGTAAGGAGAATTCCTTCAAAGTGCCTGATGGTTACTTTGAAAACCTGACTTCGGAGGTAATGAATAAACTTCCTGAAAAAGAAAAAATAGTTTTCAAGGAAGAACCTGTCAGCACATGGACAAGACTGAAACCATTGCTCTATCTCGCTGCTATGTTTGTAGGTGCGGCCCTGATTATCCGGGTAGCGTCGACAGATCACAAACCTGTTGCGGTCGATGAAGTGGCGGTGATGGAGGTAGATACTGAAGTCGTATCGGACGAAATGCTGGATGTGGCACTGGACCGTGCTATGCTGGATGATTATTCGTTATATGTTTATTTGAGTGATGCAAGTGTAGAATGATTTATTAAAACTGATTGAATACAGAAAATGAGAAAACTAATCGCATTGGTTGTTTTGTTGTGTGGCTTTATGCCCGTTCTTTGGGCTGCTGATGGATGTGATCAGCATTTATCCCGGGAGGAGTTCAGGGCAAAACAAAAGGCATTCATTATCGAACAGGCTGGATTGACTAAAGAAGAGGCAGCCAAGTTCTTTCCCGTCTATTTTGAACTTCAGGATAAGAAGAAGAAACTGAATGATGAATCGTGGGATTTGATGCGCAAAGGCAAGGATGATAAGACAACGGAAGCTCAATATGCAGAAATCAATGAAAAAGTTGCCAACAATCGTATTGCTGCCGACCAGCTTGATAAGACTTATCTGGGTAAATTCAAGAAGATTCTTTCCAGTAAGAAGATATTTCTCGTGCAGCGCGCGGAAATGCGCTTCCACCGGGAGATGATAAAAGGAATGAATCGTGGCAAGGACAAAGGAGACGATTCGAAGAAGAAATAAAGAAAAAAACAGAATGTCTAATTCATATGAATAGACGTTCTTTTTGAGTGACACTGTCCACAATTTTGTGTAAATGGAAACCGGGATTCAGTTGTAAGTTTCCTCTTATATCTGTATTCTGTTTTCAAAAATAAGCATAAATTGGTTCATAATCAATCCCCAGTTATGAATTGGCTGCGTCCATTTCTTCTCAATCTCCATCAGTGACAGATATACAGTTTTCTTCACGGCATCATCCGAAGGGAATGAAAGCTTTGATTTCGTGTACTTTCTGATTTTTCCGTTGAGATTTTCAATAAGATTTGTGGTATAGATTATTTTTCTGATTTCCAATGGAAACTGGAAGAAAACCGTCAGATCATCCCAGTTGTTTCTCCATGAAAGTACGGCATAAGGATACTTTCCTCCCCACTTCTTTTCCAGATTATCAAGCTCTGCTGCAGCCACCTCTTTGTTGGGTGCATTATAGATATTCTTCATATCTGCCGTAAACTCTTTTTTGTC
>NZ_JADMQH010000037.1:0-13364 GCF_015559655.1 Bacteroides sp. 1001136B_160425_E2
CAAATGTATAAAATAAAAAATACGAGACTCAAACTTGAATCCCGTATTTCCATTTACACAAAATATTTTATAGTGCCGATTTTTTGTTACCGAATCGATAGTGGTGCCATCAGCAACCGAAAATCGGTTTGTATA
Source organism: Bacteroides sp. 1001136B_160425_E2 (assembly GCF_015559655.1). NCBI lineage: Bacteria > Pseudomonadati > Bacteroidota > Bacteroidia > Bacteroidales > Bacteroidaceae > Bacteroides > Bacteroides sp. 1001136B_160425_E2. The sequence continues at coordinate 136 of NZ_JADMQH010000037.1, forward strand.
GCACTATTTCTCAATAAGTTATATCTTTATCACGATGTTAGTCCCTTGAATAAGGTTTTCACAGCTTTGCACCGTTTGACATCAGTTTGTATCTTGGGTACGATTTCTGAGTGCAAAGATACAACTAATATTAGAATTTCAAATATTATCCTTTTATTTGTTCTCTAAAAGACTTACCTATATCCATTATTAACTTGTCATATTTTTCTTTTGTCCTTCTATTTTTATTGATGGTGTTTTGTGCATCTGCTTTAGATATTATTTGTTGAACTTGTTCTCCACCTTCAATTTGTATTCTTATATCTATAAGCTTTAATTTTCCGAATTGGAATTGTTCAAATTGTTCTATAAGTTGAATTAATTTCTCATAATGTTCTTCTTCTATTAATAGAAGATTATCGCTAATAGCATTACGAGTAAGCCTGATTTGTTCACTGAAAGATGGTATTTGATTAGGGTCTGCTTTTTGCCATAACAAATCAGCTTGTCGTTTTGTATATAGTAGAACTTTCCATAAATCATTATACAATTCAAACTGTTTCTCTGAATATCTGAGAAACTGGGATTTTGCTTTCTCTAATTCATTTTTTGTATTTTCCAATTCAGAAGCATACTTTGTTTTTATCACTTCTAATTCTTTTTCATGTTTATTATTATAAGCATCTAATAATCTAGTTGAAAGGAAATTTCCAAACCATTTAGATAGTGCAATAATAACAACACTTGAACCACCGATTGAGACAATGAAGGCTGTTACTAACTTTACATATTCTATCATTTCCATATTTTAATAATATAATCCGTTATTCTGCATCCAAGTATTAATACTATCAGGGTCAATACTGCCAAATAAGTATTTGTTCTTTGATAAAAAACCAACTCGTTGTCCTCTTAAATATATGGTAGGTGGAGTGGATGTATATGGATTATAAGGGCTTAAAGAAGAGTAAGGACTACCATAAGTTGAATACTGATTCTTAAATGAAGTAGCGGAATAGATACTACCATACAAACCATATTCATAGGAAATGGAATCTATATCGTATCTATTAAGAGAAAGTTTTCCTAAGAATTGCCCGTCACTAGCAATTAAAAAGGATTCACATCTTGCAATTCTATTATTGAAATCATTTATATTCATATATTTATTTTTTTATGATATATTGTTGTAATGGACTATTAGGTTTGTTAGGTATAGTCATAGAAAGAATGCCTACTTCTAAAAGTGGGTTGATGATATTTTTTTTAAATCTACTTCGGTTTGTTTGTCCTACAAGTTTCATTATTTCTTGAATAGAATGGGGTTCTGAGCAATACGAAATTATTTGTTCCGCTATAAATGTATAACGTATATCCAGCTTAGGACATTCTTGGGACAAGCTTGGGACATTTATTATTTCATTTTTGATACTAATCCCTCTTTTAAATACAGCTGTAAACATCCCCTCTGTGTGAAATTCTGGTTCGGGCAGATTTGCTTCCCTCATAGTTTCCTGCATACGAGGAATACCGGATGCAACTCTTTCGACCAAGTGCATACGGGTAAATAACCCGAATATTAGTGGGTTACGTGTCATGCTTTTATGCCCGAAATTTTTAGCTACAATAGGCAAAAGTCCTCCGGGATTGGAAATCTCTACCCGGTCGTCAAACATTTCTATCATAATACTTGCGCCTTGTTCATAGTAGTCACGATGTGACAGGGCGTTTATAATAGCTTCTTTAAATACGGTTAGAGGGATTTCCCAAATTTCCTCTCTTGGTCCTGCTCCCTCTATTTTATAAGCTACTTGCAGTTTGCTTTCCAGCCAAGACATTGCCTGTAAATACTGTTGGTACAATGAACCTCCGAAAGCTTTATCATCTATAATATAGACTTTATTCGTTCCCTTGAAAAGAACACATCTTGTAACAGCATGTGGAAACTTTCGTTCAGGTTGTTTTCCAAAAAACATCGCCGCTCCATTCTTTACCGTTCCGTTCTCGGTAAATAGTTCCAAGTTTTCAAATATTTGTTTGTCGGGTGTGGACGGACTTAGTTTTGCTTCTGTTCGGAAATCCTTAATCATCTGTTCGTCTGCATCCGTGTAGATATTGAACCAATGGCAGGGTATATGGTCAAAAAAGATTTTATTACATTCCTGAAAGAAGCTGCGCATTTCTTCGGCTGTGCGAAGTTTCTGCGAGTTCGCTCCCTCACGCACATAGATAGAACCGGAAAATATATAAGGTTTGTCCTTGCCGGACGGAACATCAATCACCCAAATAGTTTTATCTCCAATATTTACCGAATACAATTCACAGTGGAGTGTAGGAGATATTTCACTGATAGAACCTTGAATGGCAGAACGCTTATCGTTTTCTAAGTTAGTATCTACCACTTGTCCGTTATCATCTACTCCAACAAGCACATATCCTCCGTCTGCATTGGCGAAAGCACATATTTCCTCTGTCAGTTCACGAACTTTTGAAGGGACACGAACTTTAAATTCTACATTGTAACCCTCTCCGCTATCAATGAGTGATTGTATATTTTCTGTATTCAGCATGAATCTCAAATAATTAGAATACAAAGTTAGTTATTTGTTCTGTATAACCCCATTAAGTTTTATTTTATTTGTCTTCAATCGCATCATTGGGTTATATTTATAATTTGCCTTTTACAAAATTAGCTATATTGGATAACGGAACAAATAAAAAAACAAGCTATTTTTGCCTTATCAATCAAGGTATTACAATTCATCATGGAAAAAGACTTTCAAATACCGACTCCGGAAGCGATAGAGTCTTTGATAGGAAAAGGGCTTTATCAAATATGGAATGCTCTCTGTCTTTTAATTGAGTATAAGTATGAAATGGAACGATTCTGGAACAATGGTGGGAGAAAATGGAAATATGAATATAAGTATCGAAGAGGTGGAAAAACTCTCTGTGCTTTATACGCTAAAGAAAATTCCTTTGGCTTTATGGTTATATTAGGTAAAGGAGAACGTGATAAATTTGAAATGCAACGAGAACTATTCTCAAAAGAAGTACAGACATTGTATGATGAAGCAACTGTTTATCATGACGGTAAGTGGATTATGTTTGAGTTGAGAAATGCCGAGTTGTTTAGTGATATAGAACGCCTTTTAGAAATCAAAAGGCTACCAAACAGAAAATTATTATCTTAAAGAAGTATCTTCCTTTATTATCATACTTTTGAATTTAAAATGAGCAAGAGATATTGTCAAAGTTGCGGTATGCCACTTCGTTTTGATATGGAAGAATGGCTGGGAACTAATTTGGATGGTTCTAAGAGCGATACGTTCTGTTACTACTGTCTGAAAGACGGGAAATATACAGTAGACGTGTCGATGCACGAAATGATTGATATTTGGCTTAGATACATAAATAAATACAATATGTATGCCCATACAGTTTATTCTCCCGAAGAATTGAAACTGATATTGGAGAAAAGACTGCCGACACTCAATCGGTGGAAACAAAAACAAGATACGAAGAATGTTCATAACCAAGCTATTCAAAGTATAGTTAATTATATCAGCAATCATCTGTTTGAGGATTTTGATATAAATACATTGTGCCAAAAGTGCGGAATGTCAGAATATCATTTTAGAAGGGTGTTCAAATTTATTGTCGGTGAAAATATAGGAAATTACATACAACGACTTAGACTGGAATATGCTGCACACTTATTGACCTCAACCGAATATACATTATCCCAGATAGCGGAACTATCTGGTTATCAAAGCAAATACAGTATTGCAAAAGCATTCAAGAAACATTTTAGAGTTTCAACATCCTTATTCAAGGAAAGATTCGCACCTCGAAAACGAAATGCGCATACATTGCTAACTTCCAGAATAATAATGATTAATAAAATGTTTGTTTCTTGTTTGGAAGTGGGGAAAGCATACGAAAATAAGTTTCAATATAAGATGGTATGGGATAAACTGTTGTATTATGCAAGGTTCAATAGGATAGACAAAAAACACACAAACTTTGTCAGTTTAAGTTTGGATAATCCGGCAATAACACCGGAAGATAAATGTCGTTTCTATTTAGGTATAATTATGAATGATATACCGGATGCCAAATTGAATACTATACAAATCCCTAATGGACAATATGCTATATTTAGGCATATAGGTAGTTATGATTTCTTATGTGATTTATATAGGATAATTTATGAAGAATGGTTTCCTGATAGCCAGTACTATCCCCAAAACACTTTTAGTTTTGAGGTGTATATAAATTCTCCATGTGATACAGATGTACCGGAATTGATAACTGACATATATATACCTGTCGTAAAGAAAAAAACATTCACTGATATAAAATAATATAGTATGGGAAAGATTTCAGAAATCGCATTGTTTCAACAATCTGAAACGTATGCATTAGTAGTGGAAACACGTACTACAGTAAAAGAAATTGCTATGACTATAGGCAGAAGCTTTATGGAAATAGAAACGTTGTTTAAAGAGCAAAATGCTGTAATGGCAGATGTTCCTTTTGTGGAATATCTTAATTTTGAATCCATGTCAGAAGATATTCACATGGTTATTGGATTTAAATCAGCTAAAGTCTTGTGTGGAAAGGGGAACATAAGAGCGATTACCATTCCGGGCAGAAAAATAGTATCTTGCTTACATAAGGGGAATTATACTGAATTAGCTTCTTTGTATCGTGAAATGCAGGAATGGATTGCGACTAAAGGTTATAAATCTTCAGGAGCATCGATAGAATATTATTATAGTAAGCCGGGGACTTCAGAAGAAGAACTGGTTACTAAGGTTGAAATGCCAGTTTTGTAGGCATCTTATAAAAATCTATTGTTAAACATTCATCTAAAGCCGTTTATTAGGCGGCTTTAATATTCTGATATGAAAAATTTATTAGAACAGAGATTTTTCCGGCTATTGTCGGAATGCTCACAGCGTAAAGTTTCTGCATCCGAGTTTACGGAAGCTATTGAGGAATTGGCTATGCATGTAGCCAATTTTGGTATCAACGAACAGGATTACAGCGTTTTGCTCCGCTATTTTTCTTTTGGTTTACATCGTCTTAAATCGTACCGTGTGCGGTTTGAGCAAGAAAAAAATGCCCTATTTGCATTTAATCGATGAATCTATAGGACTTTTAAACACCGAAATACGTCTTATCGAATGGCGCATCAAATACCCAGAACAGCTACAGCAACGTATCAACAAACAGCCTCTTTCCCCTCTCTATCTCGCAGACAAGACAACCCTTATCAACATCATGGAAATGGTAAGCGGTCTGTTCCTCTCCAAAGACATCGTGTATCAGAACGGCAAGCCCGCCTACTTGGTGGACTTGGCGAAAGCCTTTGAATGGCTTTTCAATATCAGGATAGGCGACTGTTACCAAAAACATGAGGACGTGATAAAACGAAAGCCGGGCAAGCTGACCGGGTTTCTTAATGGATTGGTAGAACTTATCAAAAAGGAACATGACAAGAAAGGGTACAGATAACCAAAGGTTTAGAATTTGTTTATAGGGGATTCCATTAGTTCCCCCGTAATTTTTTTGCGCCTGTTTTCTGAACTTTGCTTCATCAATCGATTGACAGACCATAATGTATAATCAGAAAAATGAAGCAATCATGTATATAGAGAATGACGATTTCAGCGTATGGATGCAGAAGTTGTACGCCAAACTGGAAGAACTCTGCAAGGATGTACGGGTACTGCGCAATGCCGACAGGGTGCTGCCCGAAGATGACAACCTGCTGGATAATCAAGACTTGTGCCTGCTGTTCAAAGTAAGCATCAAGACCCTGCAACGCTACCGGGCTATCGGTGCGCTACCGTACTTCACAATCAGCGGAAAAGTGTACTACAAGGCTTCCGATGTCCGGGAGTTCATCAAGGAGCGGTTCAGCGTCACCACGCTGCGCCAGTTCGAGAAAGAACACTGCACGAAGAAAAAGAAGTGAATTAGAAAGCCGGGGCGGTTCTGCTCCGGCTTCGCTTTAGGTTTATGGTTTGCCCAGCTTGTCGGCTTGCTCCCTTAGCTGCTCGGCTTGTTCGTTCAACAGTCTTGCCCGTTCCAACGCTTCCGCCTGCTTCCTGCTACGATATTCAAAGCCTTTCACCGAATCGGTCAGGCTTCGGATGAAATCGTTGTCCCGTTCCCTGCTGAACCTCGTTTCCAGCAAATCAAGGCTGCTGCCGTCTGCCTTTCCTTTCATCAGGATATAGCGGTATTTTATATCGTTGTCCTGTAACCGCTGCATTCTTTGTATAAACCGCACATTCAATGCAAGCGACACAAGACAAATGATTATCCCTGCTGAAAGAAGAAAGAACTTGGGCTTCAAATAGGGAGTTACCCGGTATGTCAGTTTGTCGTACCATGAAACGGGCGTTATTTCTCCGGCTGGTGTATCATCAGCCGGGAACAACACCTTTAACCGCTCCTTGAAATATCGGTGTGAGGTCACGATAAGCCCCTTTATATCTTCAAGGTCTTGTTTTTGGTTCTCGGACTGCCCTTTTCCGATACTGCCGATTTGGTTTAGAATCTCCTGCACCATGTTTTCAGGAATGCCGGATTTGCCCTGCATATCCGAAATGCGCTGTTCGATAACGTCCAGTCGGTTAATCATTTCCTCCCGGCTGGCTGGCGTTACCTGCTTCTCCTGCCGTTCTTTCAGTTCCGTGACCATAGAGAGAAGCCCCTCCAAAATTAAATTTTTTTCCATGTTCCTATAATTTTAAGTGTCGTTTCTTTTTCTTCTTTTTTCTTTCACCGAGATTGTCGGGCGTATCATCAGCCGGAGAGGATGAAGCGGAGAACAGACCGCCCAAGCCTGCCAGTAACGGACTGTCGGCTTTTCCCGGTGTCTGCGCTGGCTCCTGAACTGGTGCGGAAACCGTCTGTTGATTGTTTCCGGCAGTGTTCAGCCCCACATCCCCGAAGCATTTATCCAGCTTGGAGAAACTGAAACTGCGGTCTATCTCCGAACCCTTGAACGTATATTCGCCTTTGGAAAAGGATATGCCCTGCACTTCGCCAGTCTGTCCCCTGTACTTGAAATGAATCCCGATACCCTTTTCTGCCAGCCGGGTTTGTAACTGTTGCCAGTTCCTTGATTTCCCGATTTCATCCTTTACGGCATTGTAAATCTCGTATTTGGATTTGTCCGGCTCTTTCGAACGGTGCTGCTTTACATGCTCCTTGCCTTTAGCGAAATAAAGCCCGTGTTTGGCTTTCAGCTTCTTGCATACCTGCTCGTTGCGGTACATGTCGTTCCTGTCCGAAATGGTCTTGCCGTTGTTGTCTATGCGGTTGAACACGATATGCACGTGTGGATGTTCCCGGTCTTGGTGGCGCACGATGATGTACTGCGTATCGGTGATTTTCATTTCACGCATGTACTCCTGCGCAAACTGTACCATTTTCCCGTCTGTCAGCTTGGGTGCGTCCACCGGGGAATAGCTTAGCGCAATATGTCCGATAGGATTTTTCAGGTCGGGGTTCATCCCGGCTTGCAGTATGAAACTGCGTATGATGTCCCGGTTGCTTTCGGCTAACACTCCCTCCGCATGAAGCAAGGTTGCCTGTTCCTTGCCGAGTACATAGTTCACGCAGCCTTTAAATCCGCTTCCCTTTCTTATTTTTCCAATCATCCGACAGTTGGTTTATGATTTCGACAATCCTGTTCTTGAGTTTCACCAGTTCCACCGCCACCAGTGCGAATCCTCCGGCATTCGCCCGGTGCGCCAGTTGGTTGATGTTGTTGGCTTCGCCCGCCAGCTTGCGGATAGTGTCCGCATCCTGCCTGTTCAGCCGGGGCGTTACCTCTGCCGAAACGACCGCCTGCCGGACGTACTCGCTGACGTGCAGCCCGGCTTCGGTGGCTCGCTTCCTGATTGCGTAGAACTGTAACTCGGTCAGTTTCGTGCTGACTACCCGGTTCTGCTTGTCTATCCGGCTTTTTGCCGGGCGACCTCCCGGTTTGTTCCTTATCCCTGTCATACGTTTTTGCTTTTAGGTGGTATCTTAAAAATTGCGACCAACGGGAGAAATTTTCTTTGCTGCCAAGCAAAGCAAGGTGTTTCGGTCTACCGAAACATAACCTTGCTCTCCCTAATCACACAGCCTGCCATCGGTTCATGCCGCCAGCCTTGCAGTTCACATCCTTAGCCCTCTCTTTCTTTTTTCACCCGGATTTTGTCTGTTATCATGCTCCGGCTGGGGCTTGTCGGTAACTGTCAAATCTTGGGATTGCTTCACATTAAGGCTACGCAGATAGTCGTTCAGGTCATTGTGACCGCTGTACAGGTGTGATGCGTCACGTACACGCCATTTGTATTCCTGCCTTATGGTTTCAACCGCTTTCCTGCCTGCTTCGTCATTGTCAAGCATACAGTGTATATGACCGTAACCAGCCAGCGGATATAAGGCTTTATCTACGTTGGCGGTGGAGTTCAGGATAACGTAGTCCTGCCAGTCGGTACAGGGCATACCCGGGCTTTCCCGCTGCCGGATAGTGAGGAATGAAAGATAGTCCATAAAGCCCTCGAACACGAAACAGGTATCTCTCGGCTCTCCCTGCTGCCTTATATGGGTGATGTCTTTCGATGTGCTGCCCTTGAAACGGGGATTGCGAAGCTCGTAACCTCCTGAATCATTCCTGAACGCCAGCGCAAAATAAGGCTTCCCACCGATGCGGTAATACATTTCCTGCACGTACGGGGCTGCCGTTCCGGGGGAAATTCCCCTTTCCTGCAAGTAGCGCATGAGTGCCGGATTCTGTAACGGCTGTATTCTGCGTATCTCTATCGGGCTGGCTGCCTGCCTTTTCGTGTCCCTTTCGGGCAGGTCTTTCCCATGAAAGGAAAAAGAGGCGGTGCTGCCCTGTTCCAGTTGGCAGATAGCACCGTAGGCGTTGCACCCGTTCTGCTTCATCACAAGGTCGATGAGCGTCCCGCCCTCGCCGGTTCCGTAGTCACACCATAGATTGGCGTTATAATCCACCTTGAAACTCGGCGTGTTGTCCTCCCGTAAGGGGCTGCGGTACATCCCGTAGTTTCCCTTTTCCGTGACGGGCTGGATTCCCAAAGAGTTCAGGTAATCCTTGATACTGATATTGTTGCTTCCTTATAGGTCATAATCTTTATTTTTTTGATGTTGATAAATTGCAGTAGCACAGTAAGAAGTCAGTAAGAAGAAAAGTCACTATGTTTCTGCGCATAATTCTTTTTTATTTCAGCGGATTACATCTTATGCAGTAAGATAAGTAAGTTATTTCTTCAAAAGAAGATAGAAATATAACCCTGATATTTCCTGCGGTTTTTCTTTTTCCAAACTTTTCCAAAAGTTTGCGGTTTTATCTTACTGCTTACTGCGCTATTATTAAATGTTTGATATACAGGCTGTAAAATAAAAATACATCTTACTATGGCAGTTACTGCGTTGCAGTAATAACCAATCGTAAAATGACCGTGCTAACCGTAATCGCTGTTTGTACAGGATGTTGGAACAGGTTTTATCCTATACCCATATACCGAATAGGTCTGTTTGTCGATACGTTTCTGTACCCGTTTGAACCCGGCTTTGCGTAACGCTTCCCCCAGCCGTTTTTCAGATAGTTGCATGGGGCATATATCCCGTAAGCGTGCCAGTATTTGTGCCGTTGTCATAAAAAACAGGGCTTCTTCCTCCTCTGTCGGCTTCTCAAAGTATTGTGCCAGCATCTCGAACTCGACCGTCTGCACCTCAAATTCCGCATTTGTCAGGTGCAGTTCCCCAATCTCCGCATCATTGAACCAGTAACGCACGCCCTGACGGTACAGGTACATGATTTCGGAATAGACATTATCCATGCGGATACTTTCTGCCGTGGGCTTGTCTATGCGCAGCACCTCGAACGGCAAGAAACGCCTGCTGCCTGTCGGATCGGTCAGGAACTCGTTGCCGTTCACCGAAGCCATGAAGCTGGCGAGGTGGGGGTATTCCTCTATGTAAACATCATACGGTCTGCGGTACTTTACCGCCGGGGTGGTGATAAGGTTCTTTAATGCGTTCTCGTTCTGCTTGTTGAGTTCCTTTAGCTGGTCGTCAATGTTGATGAACAGGTATTCGGCTATCAGTGTCAGGATGTCTTTGCCCTGCGGGTCTATCTTCCCGGTGAACAGGTAGTTCTTAAGCGGTGTCGGGCAAAGGTTGTCCAGCCACCACGATTTGAACTGCCCCTGCCTGTCCCCGGTCAGCACCAAACAGGTATGGTTCTGACATCCCGTGTCGTTCATGGCGTTGGCTACCACACCGATAAGCCATTTCGTGAAATATTCCTCCCATTTGCCGGGGTTGGCTACCTGTACCGTGTTCAGAAGCCTGCCGATATGCCCGTGTTCGGCAGGATTCAGTAAGGGCAGGGCGTTGAAGTATTCCCGTATGGGATGTACCTTTCTTGCGAAATCGCTTTCCAGTATGGTACGGATGTTCTCGGCAGAGGTGACGATACCAGCGGTTGCGTCCAGCCTGCGCCTGAACGAGTTCAGGACGAATTTCGTAACGGGCTGGTACAAGCCCGAAGAACTTGCAGCCCGGTATTCCGTCCGGCTCTTTACAGTATTGAACCGGAAATCGTACAGGACGTTCAACAGGCTTTCGATGCGCTCGTTCTTTGACTGCCAACCCTCGATATGCCGTGCATCATCACTTCTTTTCTTTTTCATCGGGAAGTCTGTTAGAAGCCGGGACATACTGCTGCTGCATCCACTTTTTGAGTTCCTCCATGTCAAAACGCAGGGTACGCCCACGCTTGACACACGGTATCAGTCCCTTACTGGCTAAATGATACAGGTAATTGACCGAATACCCGGTTATGCCGCTGGCAACGGATATTTTGACTAACACAGGCTCTTTTCCGTCCTGCCGTTCTTCGGGCTGTACGCCCGTGACCGGGGCAATCATCTTTTCGATGTTCTCCAGCCGCTTGAAAATTTCTTCGAAAGGATTGTTCATAGGTGCTTGTTTTTTGAATTAGCACCACAAATAAAATAAGAAAAATCGGTAAAAAACAAAGCGTCAGCCGTTTGGAATCGCTTTGCTGCGCTCTGCACCAAATTAATGTCGGCAAATAGAAAACGGCTTTGTGTTCATTACCTTACTTATTTAGGGAGTGGAGAAAAAATAGGTTTTTTGTTATCGGTTCATTTCTTTCGTGTAGTTGTTGGGTTAGCGGTGGACATTTTCGGACACGCAAGGTCATTTGCGGACAGGAAGAAACGACCTGTCATTCAGCCTTATATATTTGCACCAGTGAAGAAAAACGGAGTATTGACAAGAATAAATATATCGGTTATGGAAATAGTGACGATTGAAAAGAAAACCTTTGAACTTTGGAAACAGAGGTTTGAAAATTTTGTGGGGCGTGTGGATGCGCTCTGCGTGCCTTTACGCAGGAAGCGTGACAAGTGGCTGGATAACTGCGAGACCTGCCGTTTGCTGAATGTTTCAGCCCGGACGATGCAGACTTACCGTGACACGGGGAAACTGCCTTACTCGCAGATAAACAGCAAGATTTACTACAAGGCTTCGGACGTGGAAACATTTTTGCTCAACCAAGTAAGGGACAATTCTAAAAAGTAGGCGTATGGATTTGATAACGAAAGATTCCGAAACCACGCTGGTGCTGTTTTCCTCCCTTGACAAGGTGCTGGAAAACGTGGAGTACGTGGTAATGAACTATCGCCCAGTATTGAACGGTGAACACTACCTGACGGGCGATGAAGTGTGCAGACGGCTTTGCATCAGCAAACGGACATTGCAGGATTACAGGGACATGGGACTGCTGGGCTACGTGCAGCTTCCGGGAAAAATCATCTACCGGGAAAGCGAGATTTTAGACCTGCTGGAAAGGCATTACAGAAAATGAAATCTTGTTTTCTTGGAATCTTGCTTTCTTGAAATATAGCTATCTTGTTTTCTATATTGTTTGATTGATTGAAAGCCAGCAATCACGTTTTCTTTAAAACTGTATTGCTGGCTTTGTAATCCACCAATTTATAATTAGGATTTATATAATTAGTATGTTATACTTTCAGTTTTTCGTATATTTGCATTGTATTCAAATAAAAGAGATTAAATACTAAAATTATAGAGATATGGCAAAACCGCGTGTTTTTATAAGTTCCACTTTTTATGATTTGAGACAAATTAGAGTAGAACTAGATAAGTTTATAGAGGGGTTAGGGTACGAACCCGTTAGAAATGAGGAGGGGGATATTCCTTATGGCAAGGATGAAGCTTTACAGGCATATTGCTATAAAGAGATAGCTAATATAGATGTTTTGGTATCAATAATTGGTAGCCGTTATGGTAGTGCAGGTATAATCAAAGAAAAGGAGCAGGAATACTCAGTATCACAATTAGAACTTAAAACTGCACTTAAGGAAGATAAACAAGTTTTTGTTTTTATAGATAAAAATGTTTTCACTGAATATGAAACTTATATATTAAATAAGAACAATGAGAATGTTATTTATAAGTATGTGGATAATGTCAATATTTATAAGTTTATAGAAGAAATAAAAGCTTTACCCCATAATAACAATATAAAGGGATTTGAAACTGCTGAGGATATTACAAGTTATTTGAGGGAGCAATTTGCTGGTCTTTTCAAACAATTTATGCTTGATAATAAAAGGGTTAAAGAAACGTTAATCATTAGAGATATAGAAAATACAGCAAAAACTTTAAGAGAATTAGTTGATTATTTAAAGGAGGATTCCCAAGGAAAAGACGAAGAAATAAATAGAATTATTCGTATTAATCATCCAATGGTGGGTAGATTAAAGGAATTGTTGAATATTCACTACAATATTTATATTGAGGGAAAAAGAGATTTGGAGGCATTACTTAAAGCAAGAGGATATAAGTTTAATCCAATAGAAGAATGCTGGGAAAGGACTTTTAATAATGAATTGTTAAAATTATTTATATCTGAAGACTTGTTTGAAAACGATAAATTGAAATATATAAAAGCCAGTGATTGGAGTGATGATTTTATTAAATTAGAAAAAGCGTTTTTACAGAAAGATGATGATTTGCCATTTTAAGTTTGCGACTTTCTTCTTTGGTGTAAAAGAAGAAAGTCGTTAGTGTTTTTTTGACACTGTCCACAATTTTGTGTAAATGGAACCAGGATTCAGTTGTAAGTTTCCTCTTATATCTGTATTCTGTTTTCA
>NZ_JADMQH010000038.1:0-11793 GCF_015559655.1 Bacteroides sp. 1001136B_160425_E2
TGGACAATGTTGCTTGACATATATATCATTTATAAGACTGTGGCGAATGTGATTGTGGGGGAGAAGAATGCGTATTAGAGTGGATTGTACTGATTTAGTATATATAGAACTTGTGTAAGATCTGAAAAATATATATCTAAGTATTGAGTAACGAAAGGCTAATCGAAATAGAATATATACTAGAGGGATAGTAATTTGTTAGTTATATAAAGGTTATTGTGGCACAAAATCAAAATAAGGTTATAGCTAAAAATACAGTTTTTTTATATATACGTATGATGTTAACAATGTTAGTGACATTATTTACATCACGTATAATATTAAATGCATTAGGCGCGGTAGATTATGGCTTGAATAATATAATCTCAGGTACTATTGTTTTATTTAGTTTTATTAATGGTTCTTTAGCTGTATCAACATCGAGATTTCTCACTTTTGAATTGGGAAATTCGAATATTAAGAAGTTGCAGGCTATCTTTTCAACAGCTTTGTTTATTCATAGTGCTTTTGCTATGATTGTTGTGCTTTTAGGAGAAAGTATTGGTTTGTACTTGATAAATTATAAACTTGTTATTCCATCTAATAGAATATTGGCCTGTAATATAATTTTTCAATGTGCCATTTTTTCTTCTTTTTTGACTATTATTCAAGTTCCTTTCAATTCATTGATAATTGCACATGAGCGGATGAAGATTTATGCGTACTTAGGTCTTTCTGATGCTGTATTAAAATTAGCTATTGCTTATGTCATATTGAGAGCGCCATTTGATAAGTTAATAACATTAGGTATTTGTAATTGGATAATTACATTTCTAATGTTTATGTTCTATTTTTTTTATTGTAAGAAGTTATTTAAGGAATGTGTTGTTTACTTACATCCTGATAGACCTGCGTTAAGACAAATGCTTGGTTTTTCTTTTTGGAGTATATTTGGTTCTTTTGCTTCTTTGTTAAAAGATCAAGGGCTAAATATACTGATGAACATTTTCTTTGGACCTACAGTAAATGCAGCTAATGCAATTGCACAACAAGTAAATAGGTGTGTGATGAATTTTACGAATAATTTTACAATAGCTTTGAATCCACAAATAATAAAATCGTATTCAAATGGAGATAATGTTAGGGTAAAATTTTTGTTGTTTGTAGGCGGGAAGGTGTCTTTTTTCTTACTTATGCTTATATCAATACCAATATTAATATATTGTCACGAAATATTGTTGTTATGGCTTAAACAGATACCAGAGTATTCAGTCTATTTAACTCAATTAGTCATTGCTGTATCTTTAGTTGAGTGTTTTGTATATACAATGGGAGCCGCAATTCAAGCTACTGGTAGGATTCGAAATTATCAAATTATAATAAGTCTTATACAAATAATTTCTTTTCCCATTTCATATGCTCTATATGCTTTGGGATATTCACCGGGAGCAGCTTTTATAGCTATTATAGTTTTGAGTTTAATAGCTATGTTTTGTCGTTTATATTTTCTTTATATTTATATTGGCATAACTGCTTTGGAATATAGTAAAAATGTAATTCTAAGGTGTTTCATTACATTTGGAATCAGTTTGATTATTCCATTATATTTGAGAACAATATTCCCTCCTACAATATTATGTCTACTTTGTATTTGTTTAGTTTCTATTATTATATCTCTTACGGTTGTTTATCTTGTAGGACTTTCTAATGAGGAAAAGGTAGCTATTATTGAAAATACTCGTAGGTTCAAATTTAGTGTTATAATCAAATTTTTGAAAATATTATCTCTTTTGTTTTTTGCGTATTTCTGTATAAGTTTAATGTTACACGATAATGGAAAGCAAGCTTTAAATGTGAAGAATGTAAATATTCATTTTTCGTATGATGATGTGTGGCAATGCCTTGATGATATAACTGTGCATGAGAATGAATACAATAGTTTGTTTGAAAATTCATTCTTTGCATATTTGAGAGAAAAACATAAAAAATATGGAAGTAAGTTTACACTCTATGTTTATGAGAAAAATGACAAATTTAGAATAGATTATGTTACTGATAAATTTAAGAAAGAATTTCAGGAAAATAGTGACTGGTTAAAATTTGCCTTTCATGCTAGTACTGCATCTATGAATATGCAATCTTTGGAAGAGTTTGAGAAATCTTACAATAACGTGTGTACTAGCATAACGAAATTTGCAGGTCATAAAAGTGTTGCTCGTATAGTTCGATTACATGGTTTTCAAGGTGATATGCAGCTTTTGAACTTGTTAAAACCAAGTACTAAGGTTTTGTTGACAGCAGATGATTCTCGGTTAAGTTATGATTGTACTTCTTTTGAAGTTGATAGACTAAATTCAGATACAATCCATAAAAATGGCTTGGTTTATTGCAAAACAGATTTGAGATTTGAGAAAATATCAGACTACGCATTCTTGAATCTTGAATGGATGAATGATTTAGTACAGAAAGATACTATTGTTGTGTTTACTCATGAATGGTTATTTAATGATTTGTTGAATAATTATAAAATAGATAAGTTTTTAGAGCTAACGAATGGAGCTATTTATATAAACTAAATATTTATGGAAAGGATTAAGCGTTTCATTGATGGATATGTTCCTGTAACGAGTTGTACGTTAAGATGTCATTATTGTTATATTACCCACCAACGTCTTTTTGATACAAAATTACCCAAATTCAGATATGATGCAGCATTTATTCGTAAAGCATTATCAAAAGACAGATTAGGAGGTACATGCTTGATTAATTTATGTGGAGGAGGTGAGACTTTATTACCTGCTGAGGTGGTTGGGTATACAAAAGCATTATTAGAAGAAGGTCATTATGTAATGATTGTGACTAATGCAACGTGTTCAAAACGTTTTGATGAGATCGCTCAATTTCCAAAAGAGTTAAGAGAACGTTTGTTTTTCAAATTTTCGTATCATTATTTGGAATTAAAAAAAAGGAATCTATTACATATCTTTTTTGGGAATGTTTGTAAAATGCGTGATGTAGGGTGTTCATTTACACTTGAGGCGACACCATCTGATGAATTAGTTCCTTATATAAATGAAATGAAAGAGGAAGCATTGAAGTATTTGGGTGCGCTAAATCATGTTACTGTTGCTCGTGATGAACGCTGTAAAATAGAAAAATTACCAATTCTAACAAAAATGTCTCGTAATGAATATCAGAAAACTTGGGGAGTGTTCAATTCCGAGTTTTTTGATTATAAGATGTCAATTTTTGGAGTGAAAAGAAAAGAATTTTGTTATGCTGGTGATTGGTCTTTAAGTGTGAATATAGGAACAGGAGAAGCTTCTCAATGTTATTGTTCTTATTTTAAACAAAATATATATAAGGATATAACTAAGCCAATAAAATTCATTCCTGTTGGAAATAATTGTAACCAGTATCATTGTTATAACGGACATGCTTTTTTAGCTCTTGGTGACATTCCAGAATTGAGGGCTCCTACGTATGGTGAATTGAGAAATCGTATAACGATTTATGGAACTGAATGGTTACAGCCTAAAATGAAGGCTTTTATGAATACAAAATTATACGAATCAAATAAGGAATATACTGAAGTGGAAAAAATGAAGGTCAATAGATTGATTCGTATTTTAAGAATAAAGTCTGATGCTAAAAACTTTGTTAAACGAATTCTATTTAAGGTAAAGCATGGATTTTAATGAAAAGATAAATAAGCTAAGAACAGAAATTGCAAAGGCATTAATTCCTGTTATTGATAATGACTATGTTTTATTGGGACTTCCATATTATGATAATGTTGGAGATGTTTTAATATGGGAAGGGACGGAAAATTTTTTAAGAACTCTTTCTCATAAATGTTTGAAGAGGGCTTCAATAGACACTTTTGATTTTGGGATATTAGATTCTAATGTTATTATTCTTTTACAAGGAGGAGGGAATTTTGGTGATATATGGATAGAACATCAAGCTTTTCGTTTGAAAATAATAGAAAAATATCCTCAAAATAAAATTGTAATTCTTCCACAAACAGTATTTTATACAGATGATTTCATTTTAAAAAAAGAATGTGCTCTTTTATCAGAGCATAGTAGGTTAATAATATGTGTGAGAGATAAACGTAGCTATGATTTGTTGAAAATGAGTACTTCTAATCAGATACTACTAATTCCAGATATGGCTTTTTATATTAATTTGAAGTATATTCATCGCTTTATAGGTAAGGTACGTGATAAAGCTTTGTTATTAAAGCGGAAAGACAAGGAAATAGTAGATTGGGATTTTAATGAATATATTAAGAGAGAAAGGTTGGTTGAGGTAAGGGATTGGCCTTCTATGGAAAAGAAATCATTGCTTTTACGGCTTTTATATAAATTGGTGAGTATTCAAATAAAAACAAATTTTCCAATAGGAGATATATTTGCTTTTTATTATTATAGAAATAGAGTTATTGCTCAGGGAGTAAACTTTGTTTCTCAATATAAAAATATATATACAACAAGATTGCATGTTGCAATTTTGTCAATTCTGCTAAATAAACCTTTTTTCTTCTTTGATAATTCTTATGGAAAGAATAGTTCATTTTTTGATACATGGCTCTTTGATTTAGATAATGTGGAATTTATAGCAAGAAAAATATGTCCAAGGGAGTAAGTGTAATTGTTTGTTGTTATAATAGTGCTTGGATTATAGAGCGTTGTTTGAATGCATTACTAAAGCAAAAGCTAAATAATTCCATTGCTTGGGAAATTATAGTAGTAAATAATGCTTCGACAGATGGCACAGATGTAATTGCAAATAGATTGCTAAATAATGCATCTATACCACATAAAGTTATTAATGAACCCAAACAAGGATTAGTTCATGCCCGAAAAAGGGGAGTGGAAGAGGCTCAATATTCGTATATTCAATTTTGTGATGATGATAATTTATTATGTGATACATATATAGGGCAAATGTTTGAAATGATGGAGTCTAATCCACTATTAGGTGCTTGTGGTGGGGTGGGAGTTGCAGAATTTCAAGGGATACCACATCATTTTGTAAAAAAGCATTTGTCAATATATGCTATAGGACCACAAAAGGAGGAGACCTATTTATATGGTGCTGGATTGTGTGTCAGGACTTCATTATTGAAAGAAATATATGACTCACATTATGTGTTATTATTAACTGGTCGATGTGGGAATCGTTTACTTGCAGGTGATGATAGTGAAATAACAAAGTTAATATTGCTTAGACATTATGTGCTTGCAGCAACGGAGAAAGTAACATTTGTTCATGTTCTCTCAGAAAAAAGATTGAGTTATAAGTATTTAGTATCTATGTCTAAAGGGTTTGGATTATCCGTACCTGTTCTTATGGCATATGATTTTGCTATAAATGAAAAAAAATCTATTATCTATCACTATATATCTTATATTAAAATACTTATAAAGCTTTGTTTAAATGTATGTTTGATGCTTTTTCAAAATGAACGTATAGTGACTGTTTATTATTTTATAAGTGCTATTAAAGGATATCATTTTTGGACAATAAGACGACTTCATTCTGTTGTTGTGAGTTCTTTGAACTTAAAGTCTGCATCAAAAAAAAGTCTTTCTTCACAAAAATAACTGTGTTTATGGAAATGTGTGGTAAACATTTGTAATATGGAGTATTTTATATATTGTGATTTGGTTAGTCTATATGTGACGATAATAAAAAGTAAGTATGAAGATGGAAAATGAAAGTAACATACCAAAGAAAATACATTATGTTTGGTTAGGGAATGCTTCTAAGCCTCGTTCTGTGATAGATTGCATTAATTCTTGGAAGGAGAAAATGCCTGATTATGAAATTAAATGTTGGGATGAGAATGTATTTGATGTAAATTCAGTTCCTTGGGTTAAGGAAGCTATTAATAAAGGGAAGTGGTCATTAGCGTCAGATTATATTAGGCATTATGCTATATATACTGAGGGAGGAATATATTTAGATACTGATGTGAAAGTATTTCGTCCTTTTGATGAGTTTTTAAATTGGGATTTTTTTACCTCTGTAGAATATCATCCTCAGATTTATATTTCGTCAGGCAGAAATTGTGTTGATGTAGATGGTCACGCTTTGAAAAAAAGTGATGTAGTAGAAGGGTGCGGATTGCTGGCTGCATGTTTTGCTGCAAAAAAAGGGAATGTATTTGTAAAGGAATGTTTGGAATACTTTGGAAGTAGACATTTTGTCAAAGAAGATGGTAGCCTTTTTATAGATGTCATTAATCCTGGGATAATGGCAACAATAGCTACAGCATATGGATTTGTTTATAAAGACGAGGATCAATTATTGGAAAATAATATGATGATTTTTAATTCCTCAGTTTTTGCAGGTAATCCTGCGACAAGAACCAAACAATCTTATTGTATGCATTTTTGTGATGGAAGTTGGAGGGATAAAAGTTTTTTTGAACGATTAAAATGGGAAGTTAAGAAATTTCTAAAGCATCGATAGTTGCTATATGTATACTTTGTACTTTTTACTAATTTACTTTATCTTTTGCTGGAGAGCTCGTGCATACTTAGTGCTTTCTTCATTATTGATTTTATTTCCTATTCATATCACATTAAAGCATTGTTTTGCAATTCTAGGTGGGGATGTTTATTTCCCTTTTTGGTATGATATTGCAATATTCTTTCTTCTACAAAAGGTGTTTAGAGTTAAAATGCAGGTTTATTACTATTGGATTGTCTTTTTATTTTTTATATTATATCTTTTTGCTTTTTATTTTTTGCTGCCTAATGATAAAGATGCAATCTCGACATTGAGAATTTATCTTCATTGCTTTGGTTTATTTTTTAGTTTGTCAACTTTAAAATTTACTTCATTACAAATAAAAAAACTTTTTATTGTACAACTTTGGGTAACATATATTCTTTGTATATCAGGAATTGTCATTTATTTTTTCTTTCAATCAGATTGGCATCTTTTTTTGAATCATTATATAATTGATAAGAATGGAGCCTTGAGTTATGTAACTCCATCTTTTACGATAATGGGAATTGAGAGGATGAATGGACTTATTGGAGCTCCAAATCAGTTTGGTGTCTATATGGCATATGTTTGGCTATGGATATATTCGGCATGTATTTCTAAATCTATAAATAAATTTTCTTCTTGGTTATGCCTTGTCTTGGTTTCTGGATGCTTGTTTATGTCTTTTTCTAGAGCTGGTTGGGCGCTTGTTCTTATAACACTCTTTTTATTTAATTTTTATAAAGGGAAAGCCGTTGTTGTAATCAAATTTATGTTTGCTATGTTATTTGCTTTGGTATTAATAATGGCTATTATTTTTATTTTAGAACCAATATTTTTCAATATTGTAGTAGCTTCTTTAACAGGTGAAGAAAGTAGTGCTTCAACAAGAGGAGATATGGTTCACGATTTTTATTTGCAGTTATTGTCAACGCCATGGGGAAATGGTCTAGGAACAGGGACTATAGATGATGATGGGGGGAATATTGCAGAATCTTCTATTTTATTACAAGCTTATGAAATAGGGATACAAGGATGTGCCTTTTATTTGTTTTTATGGTTTGTGCTTTTTAAAAAAATGAAGCAATATAAAACGGATATTTATTTGATAATGTCATCGTTGATGATTGCTACCTTAATGGTTTCTGTTGTTTCTGTAAATATATTTCAGTATCCTTATGTTTATTATATATGGGGAGGGATGGGATTTGTTTTAAATAGATCAGTAAAATCAGTTTATGAGAATAGATAATCCTTTAATTACTGTTATAACAGTGTCTTATAATTCAGTATCTGTTATTGAGGATACGATAGAAAGTGTACTAAAACAAACATATCCTTGGATCGAATATATAATTATTGATGGTGGAAGTCGGGATGGTACGGTTGATATAATAAGGCGATATGAAAAATCTATTTCCTTTTGGATTTCTGAAAAAGATAGTGGTGTATATCATGCAATGAATAAGGGTATTGATAGAGCGACAGGGGAATGGTTGATTTTTATGAATAGTGGTGATCGATTTTATTCTGAGACGATTTTATCACAAGTGTTTAAGCATGAATATAAATCAGATATTATTTATGGTGCTGTAGAATTAGATTATGGTTTCACTAAAATTATAAAGAGACCATACCCTTTAGAATGTCTTCCATTGCATATGTGTTTTTCACATCAATCTTGTTTTGTTCGGACTGATTTAATGAAAAAGACTAAATTTGATACAAACTTTTCTATTGTTGCCGATTATGCATTTTTTCTGGAACAATATAAAAAAGGAAATCTCTTTCATCAATTACCGTTTACAATATCTACTTATGATAATGTAAATGGAATTTCATCTGCTCCTAATATTAAAGTTTTAGTAAGACACTTAAATGAATTGCAAAGAATAGGGGTATTTCATGGTTCTATATATTTTGAAATATTAAAGTTTTTAGTAAAGAGAATGATTAGATGTATATGTCCGAATTTTATTCTGAAAAAATACTACAAAAAGGTGAATGATTAATTAAGAATGTAGATACTGACATAATAAATGAAAACAATATACATAGTTGACTTGATTGGATCTTACTGTGGCATGCATTATTATGATGAAGCATTTGCTGATATTTTACGAAAGAAGGGATCTCAAGTAAAAATACTTTCTACTTTTAACGAACAAGGAGAGAAACCTTTTTTCTCTCTTATATTTGGTAGGAATAAACTGATATCAGTGTTGTTGCTTTTGAAAAATTACCTACGGTTATTGAAACATATGATTACTCACAAGAGAGGAGTATATATTTATATGTGTTATGGTGAACTTTATGATCTATTTATGATGTCACCTAGTATGGTTAGTAGGCGATTATGGTGTGATATGCATGAAGCACATGCTTTAAAATATATAGATACTTCGCGTGTCTTATGTTTCTTTGATTGGTATTATACTAAATATGTACGTTGCTTTATTTATCATTCTGAGCGTACAAAAAATATATTGAATGCTATAGGGGTAAAAGTTCCAATGTTATATGTACCTCATTTAAAATATTCTTTTAAGAAAAAATATGAGGAAAAGTCACTATCTAAAGATGTTGCTAATGCATTTGTGAGTATTGGTAAAATTAAATTTCTTTTTTTTGGAAACTTAAGTCATGCAAAAGGTATTGATATCATTGTAGATGTATTTGCGAGATTACCACATGATGTAAGGGAAAAAGTCGAACTTGTAATTGCTGGTAAAAATGTTGAAAATATAGATCTTAGTTTATTGCATAGAATATCAACAGATTACAGGGTGCTTGATCGTCATATTAATGATGATGAATTGGTCTATTTATATAGTCATACAGATGTGGTTTTACTGCCTTATCGTAAATCTTCGCAAAGCGGTATTTTTGCTATGGCATGTTATTTTAAGAAAGTTATGTTGTTAACGGATATTCCATATTTTCGTAAAATGATAGACGAGTTTCCTAGTTTTGGCCGACTTACATCAATCAATAAGTATCGGCAATCAGTAGAGGATATAGTAAAAAAACCAGTGTTAGATAATTATTATACAACTTCAGATTGTGAACGTTATGAACAGAAGAAAGAAATAAACGATTTTGTAACTATGGTTGATGCTGAAATAAATAGAGCTTGAAAAAATGATTATGATATTTTATAAATTTATTTCTGCTTTTATTTAAGAAAAAGTAAAACTCTCATATTGGACTCGCTACACGAAACCTTGTTCCGAGAAAAAGAGATTGTTTTGTATATTAGAGTTATCAATTTACCTTCATATATTAAAATTTCTGATGAAAATAGCTTTTATTGGCACTCGTGGTATTCCAAATAACTATGGGGGCTTTGAGCAGTTTGCTGAATACATTTCTGTAGGTTTGGCAAAAAGAGGTCACGAAGTGACTGTCTATTCTCCTCATTTTCACCCTTATAAAAAAGATTTTTATAAAGGAGTACGTATCAAACATATTTATAGTCCTGAAACATGGATGGGGAATTCTGTTGGGAGTTTCTTTTATGATTATTTTTCGTTAAAAGATGCACTGAAACGGGAAAAGTTCGATATTATTTATGAAGCAGGGTATACTAGTATTGTACCAGCTTATATTTGGTTTAATGTGAAGAATATTAAGTGTCCAATATTTATAACGAATATGGATGGATTGGAATATAAGCGTACAAAGTTTAATAAATGGATACGGAAATTTGTCTTTTGGGAAGAAAGACAGGCAGTGAAACACAGCCATTATCTAATTGCTGATAATATGGGTATTCATGATTATTATAAGGCGAAATATAGTAAAACTTGTCGTTTTATTGCTTATGGAGCAGATATACATGATGATTACAATCAGGAAGTATTGAAAGAATTTAAGTTAGAATTGAATGGTTATTATTTGCTTGTAGCGAGGTTAGAACCTGAGAATAATGTTGCAATGGCTATAGAAGGGTATTTGGCTTCTAAAGAAAATGGGCGTAAACCATTGATAATTGTAGGTAAAACTAATACCCCTCATGGTAAAAAACTTGTGGCTCAATATGCTAAAGAGAGTTATGTGCGTTTTATTGGCGGTGTTTATGATTTTGATAAACTGAATTCAATACGTAAGTTTTCTTTTGCATATTTTCACGGTCATTCAGTAGGAGGAACAAATCCATCACTTTTAGAAGCTATGGCTTCAGGTTGTTTTATTTTAGCTAATGATAATATATTTAATCGATCAGTGCTGAAAGAAAATGCCAAATATTATCATACGGCAATAGAGGTGAGCAAGTTATTAAATGATATGGATATTATTGTTGCACGAGATAAAGAGAAATTTATATCTGCAAATTTGGAAGAGATAAAAACAGAATATTCTTGGGAGCATTTAGTAGATGAACATGAAAAATATTTTATGGAATTATTTGTTGAGAGATGATGATAAAGCAAACTGCGTAGTAATTGAAGGGCAATTATGAGATTCTAATAAATGTATGGTGAATTAACAAAAAAATATGGTATAAAATAAATGTTGAAAATGTTGAGATGTAATAAACACGTGAGTGTTTCGTATGTGAGATGAAAAAAATGTAGGTCCCTAGCTTCATGCTGTTTACAGCATGATTCTCCTACATTGTGGATTAGAAATAGCGCGACGGCGCATTTCTAATCTACGCCCTGACATCGGAGGTTAAAGCCGATGTGAATTTCCCACTATATCAACTGTCTGTGAAGATCGTTGATATTTCTTTTTATTCCCATTATACCGGATAATAGCCTCTTCTTTCTTTGTTTATATGTTCTAATTTTTGTAACTTTATAGCATATAAAACAGTAATAAAGAAACGATGGAACATTCAGAATTTGTAGTGAAATGTTATAATAAACAAGAGTTGGCGCAGATGTATTTTCCTGATTTGACGATTCGTGCTTCGGTCAATAAACTCCGAAGGTGGATGAGGAGATGCAAGCCATTGATGAATGAGATACTATCTACTGACTTTCATCCGAAGACAAAGGCATTTTCTGTGAGAGAGGTACGGCTTATTACCTATTATTTAGGAAAGCCGGGAGAACTATAAATGCTGTAATAATTGAATCTCTAAATGATATAAACATAAAAAGAACTACGGGAGACTGCACTTTCGCCAGCTCCCGTAGTTCTTTTTATATATTCATATACTCCTTGCGACTGTCAAAAGTAAGCATCCGATAAAGTACACTATAAAAAATGGCTATATCTCCTTTCCAGGTAAGCAGCCATCTATAGTTGTATCTCCATCATTCTTTATTCTTTTCCTTCCATTTGTGTGGCAACATTTGTAGC
>NZ_JADMQH010000039.1:0-10492 GCF_015559655.1 Bacteroides sp. 1001136B_160425_E2
ATGCAAACGGTAATTTGACAAAAGATTTAAATAAGAACATTGTTGACATTCAATATAATTGTTTAAATTTGCCTAGTCGGATAGTATTTAAGAATGGAGACAACATATCTAATGTCTATAGTGCCGATGGTACTAAGTTGCGCACGGTGCAGGTTATTGGCGGAGACACGTTGATAACGGATTATTGTGATAATGCGATCTATGAAAACGGGGTGTTGGTTCGGTTGATGACCGATGTAGGGTATATTACTTTGGCTGATACTACCTACCATTATTTTATCAGGGATCATCAGGGCAATATTCGTGTCGTTGCGGATGAGCATGGCAATGTGGAGGAAGTGAACGATTATTACCCTTTGGGTGGATTAGTGTCTGCAAGTTCCCGGCGTAGTGTCCAGCCGTATAAGTATAACGGGAAAGAGCTGGAGACAGCGGGCGGACTGAACTGGTATGACTATGGTGCGCGGCGGTATGATCCGGTGCTGGGAAGGTGGAACGGGGTAGATCCGTCCTGCGAGAAACACTACAGTTGGAGTCCTTATACTTATTGTAAAAATAATCCAGTGTTGAGGGTAGATCCGGACGGGAAGGATGACTACAGAATAAATGAAGTAGGTAAACTTTTTAGAATCCCGATAAACGGTTCTACTTATGATAGGTTGATTTACCCTAAAAGTGAGAATATTTCAATTGTTGTAAGTGATAAGGGGCTGCTTTTGGGAATGTATGCTATGCAAAAAGAGCAAGGAAATACAGGAAAGGGGTTTTACAATTCGACTACGAATCTTGATGATGCGGCGGCTGTCTTTAAATTTGCCGCAGACTACACGGGGGTAGAGTGGAAATTGGATGTGTATGATGATAATGGTGTAAAAACAGCTGTTGTCATAACAGACCAAAAGACACACAGCGTAGATAATGGGGCGGAAGCAAAAGAAAAACTTTACATAAATGGAGAAAAAGTTATAGATATTCATTCTCATCAGCCCGGAGGAACAAAAGGAGGAGCTGGCAATGATTTTAATTTGACCGAACCTAATCGTAAGAATGCAGTTTACATGAAAGATAATGGTATTCAAACAGATAGAAAAGGTATGTTGTATGAATATACCCAAAAGCAAAGCCGAGTGAAATCTGTTCCGATTCTTAATGATGATGATTTGTTACGTTATATAAAATCTAACTGATATGAAGAGACTAATATACATTATTACATTCATTTTATTAGGGGGGTGTGCGCTCCCCTCTCTCTCGTTAGAAGAAGTGCATCAACGTGTTGCAAGACAGGTCGAGCTATTGATAGATAGTGGTTATCTGACAATGCCCTATATAGAAATATATGAAATTGTCTCGAATGATTCCAATATTGTATATCGAATTGGAAGTTCCGACTCTCCTGCTTCTATGGATGCGGAATTGCCATCCCGAGTTGTGAGATATAAAGAGCGATATCTTTGTTTTATCGAATTGGATGAGCCGGAAATGACACGGAACGAATTATTTAAACGGAAAATTGTTTCGGATTCTGCGTTTCGAGAAAATATGTACTTAGGAGATACATGTTACTGGTTATTTGCTTGTCGAAAATATGAAAACGAACAGATTCTTGTGAAAATTGATGTTCCGCAAATTATCGGTCTTTCTGACTTTCCATATAAGAGTCTTTTTGATTATCCGGAGTTGTGGCCTTATTTTTCAGGAGGAAAACCGCATGGGGAATCTTCATTGATGGTGTTGGATTCACACAATCTTGTTATTTCGGAACCATATACTCGAGATCTTTATAGCCTTGAAACTGACAGTCTAAAACAGTATATTGAAAGATTCAGTGGGGAAATCTTTGTGAGGAACTTGGCAGATTCTTCTCTCACTCTTTCTTGTGGTTTAAATAGTAAAAAACATTATGTAGTTGTGAATGGAACAGATACTTTGAATCTTCATTTGAAGGATTCGTTGCCAATAGTAATTAAGGCACATGGATATAAATATTTAGAATATGATAGTGAATGTCCTCATTCATTTCTTCAGAAACTTCCGGAACACAACATCTGGATGTCAATGTATAAATTGTTCAGTGATTCTACTTTTTGTTTCTTACATATTGATGGAATATCTAGGAAATATAGGATAATGCATGATGATACACGATGGCAAAATTTTATGAAAGGGTCATTGTCTACAGGGATTAGGTTATTCTTTAATGAAAATATTGATGACAAGGAAGATAGGAGTCTGCGTTTTTTCAGATGTGCAAGATAAATTAGGAGTTAAAGGCGATAAAATTGTGGACCTTCATTCGCATCCGTATAATAAAGTAGCTTCTGATAATGATATGAAGAATTTGAAAATCAATACCCGAATGATCTGAGTTTATTTTAAGGATAATAAAACCCTTTATGAATATAATTCCGTAAGGAGTAACCTGAATTCTATAAAAATGAACTCCATGCTGGATTTAATTCGATATACATTTAGACAATATAATAAAAACCGATGAGAAGGAGTGCTTGTATTTTATTTATAAGGATGATGATTCTTTCAACCTTGGCATTTTCATGTCGGGGTTTGAATGATCGTAAGGTGGATCCCGTAGTCATTGCCCATGCCAAGGCGGTGATAGATTCGAATTTTCTGCACAGTCCCTATCTGCAGGTTGCTCAGTATGATTTCAATACAGCTTGGCTGTATATTTTTAGACCCGAGAGTTCTTTTTGGCTGGACACATGGAAAGAACGTGTAGACAATGGTTCCGAACTCCCAACCGACTTGATTGAATATAAAGGGAAATTTATATTCTTCTATCTTAGGAATAAAAAGCGATTGAGCGAGGAATTTCTTGACAAAATAATGAAGGAAAAGAAAGGAGAAAATTATAGAGAATTGGATACACATACACATATGGATACTTGTGGTATATGGGTATATTTTAAAGATAAACATTCAGCCAAGGCTGCATATACACATTGTGGCGATCGTCAACCCTTTTCTGCATACCCTGAATTGCGTTACTTCTTATGTAATGAACAGGATTCATCCGTCTATTATTCTCATATTATTGATATACGAATGTGGAAGCCGAATATATATGGAGCGGAAACCAAATACGGAAAATTCTCGAATCCCGATCAAATAGAATTTGACGTGAAAATATGTAACCGTACAGATTCGGCACTTTATATAAGTACGCGCCCGGAAGAGTATGGCCATTTTGTTTTTAAAGATGGTGAAAACTCTTTAAGTTTTCATGTAAGCGATGCGCGAGGTGCAGCTGAAGTATCTCCCGGAATGTATGAAATAACTCCCCATACCGACATTGTCTTAGGTTTATCCACAGAAAAGAGCCCTATTGTATTTAAGAATGTTCCTCGGAAGAAATATCCGGAGAAAATACATCAGATGGTTTATGATTCCGTATATTACCTTCCGACGCATGCTGTACCCCAAAGCGAGAAAAGGTATATTTGGAATAAAAAATTCAAGGTTTATCCCCTTTATCTTAATTCTTATTATTACCGTATAGATAGTGTGGAACATACTGTTTATTGGGATGGCGAGATAGAAGAAATTGTGGGGAGAAAGTTTAGAAGGTGAAGTCGTTGTTGATGAGGTCTGTATTATCCTCTCGCTTTTCTTTCTTGTTTTTCAGTGTGTTACCGATGGTTAAGAATTTAGTTAAGACACAATTTGAAAATCGCTTGTATGCGAAATGAAACAATTGTATCTTTGTTGTGTCGATAAGCTTACAGACAAAACTAAATTAATTATTAACACAAAAACCAATTCAATTATGCCAGTATTGTATGGACCCTTTCAGTCCGTTTTGAAAGACAAAAACGGAAAAAAACTATTCTATCCTCGCGTCTTGCGCGCAGGCAATGTAAGTACTTCACAAATCTCCAAGGAGATAGCTGCCTATTCGTCGCTTTCTCCGGGTGATGTAAAGAATACGTTAGACAACTTGGTGACAGTGGTAAGTCAGCATCTCCAGTCATCGGAAAGTGTAACTCTTGATGGCTTCGGGACTTTCCGTCTTGTCATGAAATCAAGTGGTAATGGTGTAGAGACTATGGAGGACGTTTCTGCCGCACAATCCTCATTAACAGTTCGTTTCCTTCCTTGCTCCACCCGCAACCTTGACGGCACTATGGCCACCCGTTCGATGGTGACTGGCGCGCGATGTGTTCGTTTTGACCGTGCCCCGGCATCTGCTTCGGGCGGTGAAGGGGAAGATCCGAATCAGAAGCCTGGTGGCGGTAGCGGTGAAGCACCGGATCCGGCAGCATAGTCCGTGAAGGAACATAACACAAAGACGACCGACTAAACAGAGCGTGGAATTTTAATTGATCCACCAATGATTAACTAGACTAGTAAACTAATTATCCACTGACATGCGAATTATTAACTTAATCGTGGTGCACTGTAGTGCCACGCAGGGGGATTGTACGCTCTCTCCGGAAGATTTGGACCGGTTGCACCGGCACCGCGGATTCAACGGAACAGGCTATCACTACTACATCCGCAAGGATGGAACAGTGCACCTCACCCGCCCTATAGAACGTATCGGAGCACACGCCAAAGGTTTCAACGCTCACTCGATAGGTATCTGCTATGAAGGTGGTCTGGACTGCCGGGGATGCCCGGCAGATACCCGGACTCCGGCGCAGCGGGCCACGCTCCGGCAACTCGTCGGGCAACTACAGGAAAAATTTCCCGGCTGCCGGGTATGCGGACACCGGGATCTTTCGCCGGATCTCAATGGAAACGGTGAGATAGAGCCGGAAGAGTGGATTAAACAGTGCCCGTGTTTTGAGGTGGCAAAGGAACTTGAGGAGTTTGCTATCAAAACAGAAAACACGGAAGAACACAGAGTAACACAACACATTAAAGAACAGAAAGGAGGTAAATGATGGCAATGAAGAAATCAGTATGGGATATGATCCTGAAAGTGGTTATCGCAGTGGCTTCAGCTTTGGCTGGCGTTTTGGGCGCTAACGCGATGAATCTGTAATTAGTTGAATTGTGGGACGTGCGCGCCGTCCCGCAATTTTGATGGTTAGATAATTTATTGAACGATAGATAATTAGAAATATAAAAATATTTATTAAAATGCAGAAAACAATATATATGCAGAAGATTTTTTTACTCATTGTAGTGACTTTCAGTTACTCAATTGCTATGGCGCAGCAGTTTAAGTCACCGGATGTGATACCGTCTTCTCCCCAAAGTCAGTTAATAGAAAATTTTTATGAAAAATATTTCAATAATGATATTTCAGCTCGTGGAGAAAAGACTATTGATATCAATTTATATGATATTGAAGTGAAAGGCCTCAATATTCCCATTAATATCTCATATAATACTTGTGGAGTCAAATATAAACAATCGTCTGGTGATGTCGGAGTGGGCTGGACATTATCCCCTGCCGCCAGAATATCTAGGACGATTATTGGCTATCCGGACGAAGCAATGAAAAGAGTGCCTACATTATTTGATGATTTAAATAAATTGAATAATCATATTGATGTAGACAAATATCTGTCTGCTTTTTCGTCTGGAATAATGGGTAATGTCTCCTATTTCTCTGTCGCATCGTGGGACCAGGGATGTGATATTTTTACATTTAGTACATTAAGCGAGAGTGGTCATTTTGTTTTTCCGGATCCGTCTACATTTGATAAGGTTGAAATCCTGGAAAAGATAAATTGCCAAATTACTCCTATCTTAACAGGAGGATTGCTGACCGGGTTTCAAATTGTTGATGGGCATGGTATTACTTATAATTATGGTGGTAATGCCAGCGAACATGTTCATGAGGACGCCTATCGAACGGATATATCGTCGGGAACTACAGGATGGGCTCTGAAAAGTATTGTAACGGCGAAAAATGATACGGTTCGTTTTGACTATGTCGGATATACGGACCGTTCTATTGCAGAGCCGGAATATAAGACGTTGTCTGTAAATGATTCTTACGCTTACCGTATGTACGTACAAGATGAAGGAGATGTCCAAGTACAACAAGAATATGAATTAAGCACTGCGCTGAATTTTAATATAACTTTACCCAACTATACAACTTTCTTATTGT
The DNA here is from genome assembly GCF_015559655.1 of Bacteroides sp. 1001136B_160425_E2. NCBI lineage: Bacteria > Pseudomonadati > Bacteroidota > Bacteroidia > Bacteroidales > Bacteroidaceae > Bacteroides > Bacteroides sp. 1001136B_160425_E2. The sequence goes on from NZ_JADMQH010000039.1 coordinate 6,089, forward strand.
CAGGGATTGAGGCGAATGGAATAAAAGTGAATTTCTTGCGTGCGTCGGCAGATGGCATTTACTCCAACGCAGTAGATAGTATAACCGTTGTCGATAAACAGTCTGGTGATATTATAAAACAAATCAACTTCTCATATTCCGGGATGAACAAACGACCGCATTTCTTTTTAGACAGGCTGGAAATGGATGGCCAAAAATATTATTTGTCATATTATACACCTTCTGACTTAGGATTGGGTGAATATGATAATACGCATTATACATCTGATTTATGGGGATATTATTTGTATTCTTCCACATCGTTGGATAAAGTGGATCTGCCTGTAATAAGCCGTGAATTTGTAGATGATAGTTTTGTGTTTTTTAAACCCGTTCCTGGAGCAAGCTTGTACGATGATGTCATCAAGAAGTTATCCCAGATTATTCCAAATGTGAATTTCAAAAATGATTCGGATAACATAAAAGCACATCTTTTTTCTCTGAAGAAGATATATTTTCCTACCGGTGGGTCACAAGAATTCATATATGAACCCAATGAGTATTTATTGAACTCCGCTCGTGTGAAGGGGGCCGGTATCAGATTGAGTAATGTTAAAACTTATGATGATAATGGCAATTTACATGAGCAAAGGTATAAATATGGAGAAAATGAGGATGGAATTGGTGTTCCTAGTTTTCATTTGAGTTGTGAAACCTTTGCAGATGTGAAACAGAACAGAATACAATATAGTACATCTCCAGGGCTTTATGATTATGTCTCATTTTGCTCACGTATTTATTCTCCGGTGGCTTTTGGAGATGCTAACATTAGTAGTAATTTTTTCGTAGAGTATCCGCAAGTACATGTATATAACAAACAGGAAAAAGGTGAAAATAAGATTTCGTATCTTTTTAACCTGCTTCAACCTCTTTACATAGATGTGATGCCTGAAAATACTAATGAGAAATATGTAGGAAGCCCTGATTTACTGAATAACAGGGGATGGAAATCTTATATACACAGATATCAATATGGAATAAAGACTAACATTGCATCATGCCGGTACTTTAATTCGGACGGACGTTTAGTTAAAAAGGAAGATTATACCTATTGTAGAAGCGCTGGTTTGGTTATGGACGGAGGAATTAAGATGGAGCAAGTTGTTATTCCTGTTTATCAGGATACGTATGATTTTGCTCATACGATCGAGCTTTCCAGGCCATCTCTTTTCAAATATATGACTTACTCGGTCATGTCCGGAAGGGATTTGTTGAGTAAGAAAGTCGTTAGTGAATATTTTGATGGGGGAACAGTTGTGTCAGAAGAAGGTTATGTCTATGATGATAAGAACCAGTTGATAAAAGTTATTCGTACCTCTCAAAATGGTGGTGGTGATTGTAGGATAAAGAATATAAAGTACCCCTATAACTATACAGATGCCATAAGTAATCTTATGGTAGAAAGGAATATGCTCGATTATCCGGTTGAAACTATAACCGAATATAATGGTGAGGAAGTTTATCGTGAACAGATAAAATATGGGCTGTATCAAAATCTGCTATTACCTGCTTATGTTGATATATCTCACGATGGACCCCTTGGGCTGAAAAGAGAAATGACTTATGTATCGTATGATAAAAAAGGAAATATATTAGAATATGTTGATAAAAATAATAATCATACCTGCTATATATGGGGATATAATTATAAATATCCTATAGCGGAAATACAAGGGGCGACATACGACTCTGTAAAAAGCGTTTTAGGTCATGAAAATAATGATTTATCCTATCTGCAAGGATATGGAGAATATCAATTAGAGCGTGAGCTAAATAAACTACGGATGGCTTTTAGAGATAACCATCCGGTCTTTATTAAAACGTTTCTGTATAAACCGTACGTCGGGGTTACTTCAATAACTACTTCTGATGGCTTTACTACTAAATATGGCTATGATCAGTTTGGGTACCTTAAAGAATCTTATTTGGAAAGAAACGGAAGAAAACAATTAATTCAGGAATTTAAATACAATTATAAGCTATGATAAAACAACTTCGGATCATAATATTATTAATATTGTTGGGTACAGGCACTTGTCTAACGGCACAAAATAATACTGTCACTCCTTTATTTGCGGGAGAAATCGGCTATCATCAATATTTTGGGAATGATATTCTACTTAAAGACGTAGTTTCTCCTTCAGGGGGGAACGGGACTTATTCTATATCGTGGGAATACCGGTATACTGATTCAAATGAATGGAGTGAGATTACCCGGCTTGCTCAATCTGACTATGAGGGGGGATGCTTGGTTTCATCCCAATACTTCAATACATACAGAGCGGAAGGAGTATATATCAGAAGAAAGGTTGTAAGTGGTACCTTGGTTGCATATTCTTCGGATATTAGAGTGAAAAGGCTCACAGAACCTTTGTCTTTCACCAATAGAGGCGGGGAGGCTTATATTGATCTTACCAAGCATTGTCCTTCGCTGCCCGGTGATTTTATCTGTACAGAGTTATGGCTTGGAGAAAATACATCTGATTGGTGTAGTTTCCTGTATACCGGATGGGAAAATACTGATCATCCTGCTACTGTAAAAATAGAAGTTAGGAGAAATTTTGGAGATCACCGTAGCGGGCAGATTGAACTTCTGTATCGTGGATTTTCACGTAATAGCAATTTTTCTGTAGACATGAGTAACTACCAGAAGTATAAAGTTACCGTAAAAGTTGAACAGAGCTGGAATTTTACCGATGATGTTTTCTTGTTGCTTTTACCTACACAGGAGGAACCTATTAATCCGGGTGAAACTTCTTATGGTGTTTGGGTGGATAATGATGGGATGAGGGATGATTTGTTCAGATGGTGGCAATACAGTCATGACCAGATACATTGGGTAGATGTCTTTGATGTACCGGATTTGAGAACAGTATATCAGCCGGGTCCGTTGTATCAAACCACTTATTTCAGAATGATGGCTAATGACGGGGTCGATGTATATACTTCGAATATTGTGTCTATAAAGGTGCGTGAGAAATTGAACCTTTCGTCAAAGAATTACATACATACGCGTACTTATACTACTCCGGATGGGATGGAATTCAGGGATGATGTTGAATATTTTGACGGTTTGGGACGTTCCATTGAAAATGTCAAAGTGAAGCATAGTGTTGATGATACGGATCTGTTGTCAATTACAGAGTATGATAAGATGGGACGTTTATTTAGAGAATGGCTGCCTGGGGTATCGGAATCCGGCAATTGTGGTGCATTTGTTGAAGCGGAAGAGTTGAAGAATAGTTCCGTCTTGTCTAATGGAAACGATGTTATGCCTTATACAAAAACGTTATATGAAAATTCGGCTATAGGGAAAGTGGAGAGCCGATATGGTCCGGGTATGGAATGGCATAATCGGGGAAAAGGGATTAATAGCAGATATTTAACAAATGTGTCTAAAGATACTACCTTGCTGGACTTGTGTGATTCATTGGTGTGCTTGCGTTATACCGTGCCGACTGATAGAACACGACTTTTTGTTAGTTGTGCAGGAACCTATGCTTCCGGGGAACTATATGTCGTAAAAGAGGTTGATGAAGACAATCATGTAAGGTATGAATTTACGGATAAAGAAGGAAGGATCGTGCTGACTCGCAGTATAAATGGTCATGAAGGAATGGATGACACATACTATATATATGATATATTCGGAAACTTACGGGTTGTTCTTCCTCCGATGTGTTCTGCCAATTTTTGTTCAGGTTCTCTTACGGATAGTGCTTCTGTTTTATCCGATTATGCTTTCTTGTATAAGTACGATACCCGTAACCGTTGTATTGGGAAAAAACAGCCTGGTTGCGAGTGGGTGGAATTAGTGTATGATCGTTGCGACCGGTTGATTTTTACTCAAAATGGAAAAGAACGGGCAAATAATGAATGGGCTTTTCATTTGGAAGATTTGTCAGGGCGCTCTGTGTTGACCGGTGTTTACCGCGGTACGCCTGATTTTCAGAATTGTGCTTCAGAGGATATTTATGCTGAATTTACTTCAAATACAGATTTGCCTTGCTATGGATATACTATTTATGGATTGCAGAATCATTATTTGGACATACAACAGGTTTATTTTTATGATACTTATGAATATCAGGACTTATTGCCGGATTCTTTGTCTTCACTATGGTATGTATTTGATAATAATTACGGGGAACGCTATGAGAATAGCCAGAGTTCACCTCATTGTAAAGAACAGCTAACAGGAAGTATCGTTCGAATATTGGGAACGGAAGAATACCAGTATGCCAGTTATTATTATGACTATTATCATAATCTGATTCAGGAACGTAAGACGACATCGGGTGGAAATAAGAAAGTAAATAAATCGCTTTTTAATATTCTCAAGCAGCCTGTGAGTGTCCGCTCGGA